>CAIKWU010000040.1 GCA_903831155.1 uncultured Planctomycetaceae bacterium
CTCGGCACGCCGCCGGAGAACCGGCTGCGGCGGCGGCGGCGCGGGCGGCGGGGCATCGCACGAAGCCAGCGTCACCGCGACCACTGCAACCGGCAGCATCGACATCCAACGAGCGTTTGCCATCGTCGTCTTCTCCGTTCTCGAGACACCACTCCCGCCATGCCCGCACGCACGTCCCGGCAGAAAAAGCCTAAACGATCCGCGGCCTCGCGTGGCAGCCTCGCTCCGCCGGGCGGTAGACTCGCCGTGACGGAGGTCGGGGTTGTCCTCGCGACCCCGCCTGCAGGAACCGCTGATGCCCCCGAAACGCCCACCCAGAGGTGTGCCCCGCGACCGCTCCGGCGGCCCCGACGACGTCGTGGGAGTGTTTCGCCGGGCCGCGGCCGGCTACGGCTTCGTGCGGCCGCTCGACGCGCCGGCCGGTGACCGCTCCGCCGACGTCCACATCCCGGTGGTGTCCGCCCTCGACGCCGCGTCGGGCGACACCGTCCGCGTGCGGGTGTCGAGGGCCCGCGACGCGGGCCGGCCGGGCATCGCCGGCGAGATCGTCGAGGTCGTGAAGCGGCGGACCACGCGGTTCGTCGGCTCCTGGTTCGAGGCCGCGGGCCAGGGCTGGGTGCAGATCGATGGCACCGGCTTCGCGCGGCCGATCTCGGTCGGCGATCCCGGTGCGAAGGGGGTGCATCCGAAGGACAAGGTCGTCGTCGAGATGGTGCGGTTCCCCACGCACCTCCGCGATGGCGAGGGGGTCGTGGTCGAGGTGCTCGGCAAGGCGGGCGACGTCGGCATCGACACGCAGACGGTGATCCACGAGTTCGGCCTGCCGGGTGCCTTCCCGGAGGAGGTGCTCGACGATGCCCGGACGCAGGCCGACCGCTTCGACGAGTCGATCCCGGCCTCGCGCCGCGACCTCACCGACCGCGTGATCGTGACGATCGACCCCGTCGACGCCCGCGACTTCGACGACGCGATCTCGCTGGAGCGGGTCGAGCGGGGCCACTGGCTGCTCGGCGTGCACATCGCCGACGTCTCGCACTTCGTCCGCGCGGATTCGCCCCTCGACCAGGAGGCGCGGAACCGCGGCACGAGCGTCTACCTGCCCGACCGCGTGATCCCGATGATCCCGGAGATCGTCTCGAACAACCTCGCGAGCCTCCAGCCGGGGAAGGTCCGCTACGCCAAGACCTGCTGGATCGAGTTCTCGCCGGAAGGGATCCCGGTGCATTCCGCCGTGGAGCCGACCGCCATCAGGAGCCGGCGGCGATTCACCTACGAGGAGGTCGACGTCTTTCTCGGCGATCCCGACACCCCCGCCGTGGAGATGACGCCCGAGGTGCGCTCGCTGCTCGGCCGGATGCGGGACCTCGCGAGGATCCTCCGCGCCCGCCGGATCGCCCGTGGCTCGCTGCAGCTCGAGATGCCGGAGGTGAAGATCGACCTCGACCGCGACGGCCGCGTGTCGGGGGCCCACGTGGTGGAGAACACCGAGAGCCATCAGATCATCGAGGAGTTCATGCTCGCCGCCAACGAGGCGGTGGCCGAGGCCCTCAAGGCCGCCGAGGCGCCGTTCCTCCGGCGGATCCACCCCGCGCCCGACCCGCGGAAGCTCCGCCAGCTCACCGAGTTCGTCTCGGAGCTCGGCTTCGAGGTCGACTCGCTCGAGAGTCGCTTCGAGCTCCAGCGGCTGCTCGACATGGCCCGCGGCAAGCCCGAGGAGCATGCCGTTCATTATGCGGTGCTCCGCAGCCTCACCCGCGCCGCCTACGGCCCGCAGGACGAGGGCCACTACGCGCTGGCGAGCGACTGCTACTGCCACTTCACCTCCCCCATCCGCCGCTATCCCGACCTCACGATCCACCGGGCGCTCGAGGCGGTCGCCCGGGGCCGTCGACCGCCGGCCGAGGGGCTCATGCAGCTCGGCGGCGAATGCTCCGACCTCGAGCGCCGCGCCGAGGCCGCCGAGCGGGAGCTCGTGAAGCTCAAGCTGCTCAACTTCCTGAAGTCGCGGATCGGCGAGGAGATGGACGCGGTGGTCACGGGCGTCGAGGCCTTCGGACTCTTCGTGCAGGGCCTCGGCCTGCCCGCCGAGGGCCTCGTGCCGCTCGACACGCTCCCCGACGACGCCTACCGCTACGACCGTGCCAGCCACACGCTCTCGGGCCGCCGCCCGGGCCAGACCTTCCGCCTGGGCGACCGCGTCCGCGTGGCCGTGGCTCGGGTCGACGTCGACCGTCGCGAGCTCAACTTCCGCCTCGTGGGCCGCGGCCGCCGCCCGAAGGCCGGCATGCGGGACCGCCACGCGCCCAAGGCCAAGGGCCGCCGCGAGCATCCGAAGCGAAAGCCGAAGGGCAAGCCGTCGAAGCGCCGCCGCGGCCGGTGACGGCAGCGGGCCGAGGAGCTGGCGGGGATCGTCGCGACCGCGCCGCAGCTCCTCATACGGATCACACGTGATCCTCGAGCTCGAGTGCGGAGAGCGTGAAAGCCGACCGGCCGTGAGGCCGCGGGCGGACCCCGCTGGACACGGCGCCTTGGAGCAATTCGCCCCACGCCTCACGGCGTCGGGCTTTTGCCAGTGGGACGCGCGAGGCATGAACTCAGCGAGGGCAGCATCGAGTGAACGGCGGGCATGATGCCCGACGCGAACGTCCGGCGACGGGCACGGGCAGCCCCTCGCCCCACGCGGGAGCGTGCCTCGTCCTGGCACCGCCACCTGGCCGCTACACTGTCGCGGCCCTCATTCGGAAAGGACTCCGCCCGTGACACTGCCACCGCTTCGCACCCCCCTCGCCCCCTGGCATGAGTCGCACGGAGGGCGGATGGTCGACTTCGCCGGCTGGTGGATGCCGGTCCAGTATTCGTCGATCGTCGAGGAGCACCTCGCCGCGCGACAGGCCGTGGGGATGTTCGACGTCTCGCACATGGGCCGGCTGGCGATCGAAGGGCCCGCGAGCCACGACTGGCTCGAATCGCTGCTCACCCGCCGGGTGTCCGACATCGCCGTCGGCCAGGCCCGCTACACGCTCGTCACGAGCGACGAGGGGCCCGATGGCCTCACGATCCTCGACGACGCGCTGGTCACCCGCGAGGCCGACGCCGCCGACGGCACGCCCCGGTTCTCGATGGTCGTCAACGCGAGCAACCGCGACCGGGTGGTCGCCTGGCTCCGTTCGCGGCTGCCGGCGGCGGGCGTGGCGTTCGCCGACCGCACCACCGACACCGCGATGATCGCCGTGCAGGGGCCGCTCGCCGTGGCGACGGTGTGCGTGCTCTGCGGCGACGACGATGCGGGCCGGATCTCCGGCCTCGGCAACTACCGCGCCACGCGGGCCTTCGTGGCGGGGCAGCCCGCCGCCGTGAGCCGCACGGGCTACACCGGCGAGGACGGCGTGGAGGTCGTCGTGCCGGCCGCGGCGGCCGAGGACGTGTGGCAGGCGATCCACGACGCCGGCGTGCCCCGCGGCCTGAAGCCGTGCGGGCTCGGCGCCCGTGACACGCTCCGGCTCGAGGCCGGCATGCCGCTCTACGGACACGAACTCACGGCCGCGAGCGACCCCTTCGCGATCGGCCTGGGGCTCGCGGTGAACCTCGACGAACCGTCGGGCGGCCCCCGGAGATTCCCCGGCCGCGAGGCCCTCGCGCGGCTCAAGGCTGCCGGTCCGGGCCGGGTCCGCGTCGGCCTGGCGTTCGACTCAAAACGGGCCGCCCGCGAGGGGAGCCCGGTCGTCGCCTCGGGCCGGGAGGTCGGCACGGTGACGAGCGGCAGCCTGGCGCCCTCGCTCGGGCACGCGGTGGCCATGGCCCTCGTCGACGGCGACGCCGCGGCGGCGGGCACCGCGCTCGACGTGCTCATCCGCGACACCCCGCAGGCCGCCACGGTCGTGCCGCTGCCGTTCTTCAAGCGGCCGCGTCCACGAACCTGACGGCATCCGGTATCCTGCCAGCCATCCCCGACACGAGGAGCATCCCCATGGCAGCCGAGTTGAGGTTCGCGAAGTCGCACGAGTGGATTCGTCCGGAGGCCGACGGCCTGGCCACGGTCGGCATCTCGAAGTACGCCGTCGAGGCGCTCACCGATCTCGTGTTCATGCAACTGCCGCCGGTCGGCAAAAAGGTGAAGGCGGGAGAGTCGCTCGGCGAGATCGAGAGCGTGAAGGCGGTGAGCGACATCTACGCGCCGGTGTCGGGCGAGGTCGTCGAGGTCAACGCGGCCCTGCCGAACCAGCTCGACACCCTCGGCCAGGATCCCTACGGCGCCGGCTGGCTGGTGAAGATTCGTCCTGAAAATCCCGCCGAGATGGCCGCCCTGCTCGACCAATCGGCCTACGACGCGCTCGTGAAGTCGTGACCGCCCGCGTCCTGCCCGTCTGGTGGGACGAAGCCGCCGACGGGCCGACGAACATGGCGGCCGACGAACTCCTCGCGGAGGAGGCGGCCCGGCACGGCGGCCTGGTGATGCGGCTCTACTCATGGTCGGCACCGAGCGTGTCGCTCGGCGCGTTCCAGGCCGTCGCCGAGGCGGAGGCCTGTGCCGACATCGCCGGCCTGCCGCTGGTGCGGCGACCGAGCGGGGGCGGCGCCATCGTGCATGGCACCGACCTGACCTATGCCGCGGCCGTGCCCAAGTCGCACGCCTGGGGCGGCACGCCGCAGGCGCTCTACGACGCCCTGCACCTCGCGCTCGTGGCGGCTCTGGCCGACTTCGGAGTGGCCGCGAGGCTCCACGTCGCGTCGCCCCTCGATCCGCCCGCCGACGCCCTGTTCTGCTTCTCGCGACGCGCGCCCGGCGACGTCGTCGCGGCGGCATCGGGCACGGCACCCGGCGGCGCCGACCCCAAGATCATGGGCAGCGCGCAGCGGCGGCTCGGCACGACCGTGCTCCAGCACGGCAGCCTGCTGCTCGCCACCAACGCGGCGGTCGGCCCCGCCGCCCGGCACGCGGGCATCGCCGACGTCTCGCCGCCTGGTGCCGTTTCGGCCCCCCGCCTCGCCGAACGCTGGATCCAACGGATCGCTGAAACCATCGAAACCGAAAGCCAGCGTCAGCCCGATCCGTTCAAAACGGGCCGGGAGGCCGCTCTCGCGGAACGCGCCGGCCGCTTCCGCGACCCGCGCTGGAACCGCCGGCGGTGACCCCGACGCCGCCGACCGCTGGTCCGCGGCATGCTCCCGTTGCTAAGATTCACCTCCAGTCGTACGGTCCGTCCGCTCCGCGTGTCTCCCCCCGCCACCGATCGCGTCCCCCGCCGGTCCCTCCATGATCGCGAAACTGATCGTCGCCTCAGGCAAGAGCGCCGGCCGCAGCATCGCCATCAAGCGCAACAAACTCCTGATCGGCAGGGCCGAACAGTGCGATATCCGGCCGCTCAGCGAAGAGGTGAGCCGGCGGCACTGCCAGGTGACGGTGGGGCCCGCCGAGGTCTGGGTCGAGGACCTGGGAAGCCGCAACGGGACCTACGTGAACAACGTGCGGATCGCCGAGCGGACGAAGGTTGCCGACGGCGACCTCCTCAAGGTCGGGTCGCTCGAACTGCGGGTTTCATGCACGATGCCGACCGTGGCGGGAGGTGGCTCCGAGGACGACGTGTCGCGGTGGCTGATGGCCGATGACCAGCCGGCGGGGATGTCCGACACCACCCGCACCGTTCCGGCGAACCCGGGCGATTCGGTGGCCGACCTCGAGGCCAGCAACATCCATGGCACCGCCGCGGCGCCCCCCTCGCCCGAGGCTTCTTCCGACGACTCGTTCGTCTCTGGCATCGACGCCACGTCGCAGGGCGAGTCCCCCTCGGGTTCGAGCCGTTCGGCACTCGAGGCGCTCAAGGCCGAGAAGTCGAAGCCGAGCGGCCTGCCCCAGGGCGCGAACGTGAAGAAGCCGTCGGCCGACTCGTCCCGCGACGCCGCGGCCGAAGCACTGAAGAAGTTCTTCGAGCGAAAGTGACGGTCGTGCCGGTCCTGCGGCCCGCCGGCCTTGCCCGACCGGTTTTTTTTCGCCGACCGGCACCTCCTCCGCGACCGGAAGCGGTCATGCTTCCGGCAGACCTTCGCCAGCCCACCACGGCGCCGGTCGCAGGCCCGCCCTCGTCACCCGGAGTTCCGCCCATGCCCACGACCGCCATCTCGAAGTCCCCCCGTTCGGCTCCCCGCGGCGACTCCGCCGGAGGCCGCTCGGCAACCCGCCATGCCCGCCGCCGGATGATCGACCCGACGACCTGCGAGCGGGACTACGGGCCCGACGAGCTCGAGTTCATGCAGGCGCTCGACCGCTACAAGCGAACGAGCGGCCGGATGTTCCCGACGTGCAGCGAAGTCCTGGAGGTGCTGCGGTCGCTGGGCTACCAGCGGGTGGTCGGCGGCTGAGGCGGGGCAAGCCGGGCACTTCGGGAGGTCTTGCCCCGTGGGTGCCCTCGGCACTAGGTTCCCGCCCCGCGCCGGCGGCGATGCCGGCCGGACCCGGAGCCTCCCGTGCGGCCCATCGTCCGATCCGACCGTCCGTTCCTGGCTCGCCTGCGCCCGCTCTCGGCGGTGCTCACGGTGGTGGCCTGCGCCGGATGCGGCAGCATGGCGACGACCGACAACGCCGAGGGAGTGAAGCTCTATCAGCAGGGCAACTACCTCGGCGCGGTCAACTCGTTCCAGCAGTCGCTCGCCAGGCAGCCCGGCAACCCCGACACCTTCTACAACCTCGGGGCCACGTACCACCAGCAGGCGAAGCTCTTCGGCCGCGACGCCGACCTCCAGACCGCGGAGCAGTACTACCACCTCTGCCTGGCACGCAATCCGAGCCACGAGGCCTGCCAGCGGGCGCTCGCGGTGCTCCTGGTGGAGGAGGAGCGAAGCGACGAGGCGGTCACCCAGCTGAACGCGTGGGCCCGCAGCCAGCCCACCAATCCCACCCCGCACATCGAGCTCGCCCGGCTCGCGCAGGAGCATGGCAACCCCCAGGAGGCGGAGAACCAGCTGATCGACGCCCTCGCCATCGACCCCAACAACCCCCGGGCCCTGGTGGCGCTCGGCAGCCTCCGGGAGGCCTCCGGCGACCAGGCGCAGGCCCTCGCCAACTACGCCCGGGCCCTGTCGACCGATCCCCAGCAGCCGACCGTGGCCGCGAAGGTGGCGAGCCTGCAGGCCACGCAGGCGTCGGCCTATCGCACCGCCGCACTGCCGCCGCCGGCAGCCGCTCCCGCGGTGACGATGCCTCCCCCGGTGACGGCGGGGAACGCGGCCCGTTGACCCTCCCGGCGGTGACTTCTATTCTGCCCGCAGAATCCACCGGATTTTCGGGTACCCGCCATGACGGATCGCGTCTTCAACTTCTCCCCGGGTCCGGCCGTGCTGCCGGTCGAGGTGCTCGAGCAGGCCCGCGACGAAATGCTGTCGCTGCCGGGCGTCGGGATGTCGGTGCTGGAAATCAGCCACCGGAGTCCCGCCTTCGACCGGATCCTCGAGGAGACGCTCGCCGCGCTGAAGAGGCTGCTGGGGATCGGCGACTCCCACGAGGTGATCTTCCTGCAGGGGGGCGCGAGCCTGCAGTTCTCGATGGTGCCGATGAACCTCCTCCGGGGCCAGGCGTCGGCGGCCGACTACGTGATCACCGGCACCTGGGGTGCGACCGGTGCCAAGGAGGCCCGCCGCGAGGGCAAGGTGCACGTCGCCTGGGACGGCGCCGCCACCAACCACGACCGCCTGCCCACCGATCGCGAGATCGCGCTCTCGCCGCAGCCGGCCTACGTGCACATCACGAGCAACGAGACGATCCAGGGCGTGCAGTGGAAGCATGATCCCGACTTCGGCCCGGCGCCGCTGGTCTGCGACTGCTCGAGCGACTTCCTCTCCCGGCCGATCGACGTCTCCCGCTACGGCCTGATCTACGCCTGCGCCCAGAAGAACGCGGGCATCGCCGGCGTGACGACCGTGATCATCCGCAAGGACCTGCTCGAGCGGTCGGGCGACGACCTCCCCACGATGCTCGACTACCGCACCTTCGTGAAGAACGGCTCGCGGCCCAACACGCCGCCGGTGTTCGCGATCTACATCCTCAACCTCGTCTGCCGCTGGATCTCCGACCGCATGGGAGGCCTTCCCGGCATGGCGCGTCACAACGCCATGAAGGCGAAGCTGCTCTACGATCTCCTCGACCACTCGGGCGGCTACTACGCGGGCCACGCGCGGCCGGAATGCCGCTCCGACATGAACGTCACCTTCCGCCTGCCCGACGAGGCCACCGAGAAGGCCTTCGTGGCCGGCGCCGTGAAGCGCGGCCTCGTCGATCTCAAGGGCCATCGCTCCGTCGGTGGCATCCGGGCGAGCATCTACAACGCGATGCCCGTCGCCGGCGTCGAGGCTCTCCGCGACTACATGACCGACTTCCAGCGCGAGCACCAGGACTGACAGCGTTCTCCTTCCCGCCTTCCGCAGCCCCTCGGATCGCAGCCCCATGCCCTCGATCATCGTCCTCGACACGCTCAGCCCGGACGGCCTCGCCCTGCTCGACGCGGCTGCGTCGCAGGGGATCACCTACGAGGTCGTCACGGGGCTCAAGGGCGACGCGCTTCGCGAGGCGCTGGCCAGGCACGACGGCGCCATCTGCCGCAGCGGCGTGAAGATCACCGCCGACGCGCTCGCCGGCAACCACCGGCTTCGGGCGATCGTGCGGGCCGGCGTGGGCACCGACAACATCGACAAGGAGGCGGCCACCCGCCTCGGCATCGTGGTGATGAACACGCCGGCGGGCAACACGCTGAGCACGGCGGAGCACGCCTTCGCCCTGATGCTCGGACTGTCGCGGAACGTGGCCGCCGCCGACGCCAGCCTGCGGTCGCAGAAGTGGGACCGCAACAAGTTCATGGGGGTGCAGCTCGCCGGCAAGACGCTCGGCATCGTCGGCCTCGGCCGGATCGGCCAGGCGGTGGCGGAGCGGGCCCGGGCGTTCGACATGCGGGTGCTCGGCTTCGACCCCTTCCTGTCGCCCGACCGGGCCGCCGAGCTCGGCATCGAGCTGGTCGACAGCGTCCGCGGCATGCTGCCCGAGGTCGACTACCTGACCGTGCACACGCCGCTCACCGACGAGACCCGCCACCTCGTGGGCATGAAGGAGCTCGAGATCCTCAAGCCCGGCATCCGCCTGATCAACTGTGCCCGCGGCGGAATCTACGACGAGGCCGCGATCCTGGAGGGGTTGAAGCGGGGCGTGATCGGCGGCGTGGCCCTCGACGTGTTCGAGAAGGAGCCGTGCACCGACAGCCCCCTGTTCGGGATGCCGGGCGTGCTCGTCACCCCGCATCTCGGGGCCAGCACCGAGGAGGCGCAGTCGCAGGTGGCCGTCGAGGGCGTGGGCCTGCTGGTCGACTTCCTCACCACCGGCGCCGTCCGCCATGCCGTGAACTCGTCGGCCATCGACCCGGCGGCACTCGAGGGCGTCCGCGGGTTCCTCGACCTCGCCTGGCGGCTGGGCCAGCTCCGGGCCCAGCTCGACTCGGGCCAGCCCCGGTCGTGCTCGATCTCGTATCGCGGCGAGATCGCCACCCGCAACACGCGGCTCGTGACCGCGGCCTTCGCCGCCGGTCTGCTGGAGAACGCCTGCGAGGACGTCAACATCGTCAACGCCGAGATGCTCCTCCGCGAGCGGGGCATCGAGCTCGTCGAGCAGAGCCGCACCGACCCCGGAGCCTTCAGCTCGGTCGTGGCCGTCGACCTCGTGACGGGAGACCACGTGCACCGCGCCGCGGGCACGCTCTTCGGCCACTCGATGCCGCGAATCGTGCAGCTCGAGGGCTACCGGCTGGAGGCCTACCTCGACGGCGTGCTGCTGGTCTTCACGCACCAGGACGTGCCCGGCATCATCGGCCGAGTCGGCACCGCGTTCGGCCAGCTGGGCGTGAACATCGCCCAGATGACGGTCGGCCGCTCGACGCCCGGCGGCGACGCGATCGGGGTGCTCAACCTCGACATGGAGCCGTCGGCCGACGCGGTGGCCGCCGTGCTCGCCTGCCCGGGAGTGAAGTCCACCCGGGTCATCTCGCTGCCCCCGGCCGGCCGCCTGCCCACATGGCTCGCGGCGGCCGCGGCGTCGTCGCGAGCCGGTCGTCGCGGCTGAATCGGGCTCCGATTCCCATCCGGGAATAAACTCGGGGCACCGGACGGAATCCACGATGCGGGGTGCGGTGCCCCGCGAGGGTTCGCCGCCGGGTGTCCGGATCCGCCCAGCGCATGCCCTCCTCACCGGCATTCGGCGAACGGTTCGAGAGGTGGGTGGCAGAGCATGTCCACGTTCTCTACCGGGTCGCGTACCGGCTGCTCGGTGACCGCCACGCCGCCGAGGACGTTCTCCAGGACACGTTCCGATCGGCGTGGACGAGCCGCCACCGTTTCGACCGTTCGCGAAGCGAGCGGGCCTGGCTGCTGGCCATTCTCCGGCGGCGGGTCGCCGACCACTGGCGACGACGTGAGTTCCGCGAGGTCGTCGCCGGCAGCGATGCCATGCGACCGCCCGCCGTGGCCGATGACGACCCGTTTCGAGACGAGCTTTCCGCCGCGATGCAGGAAGCGCTTGGCCAGCTCCCCGACGAGATCCGCGAGACGCTGCTGCTCGTGGTCGTCGGCGACCTCACCCACCAGGAGGCCGCCGATCTCCTCGGGATCCCGCTCGGCACGGTCTTGTCGCGGGTCAGCCGCGGCCGCGCCCGGCTGCGGGAGCTGTTGCTCGCCGGGAGGTCCACGATGACGCGTTCCCTCGACGGAGGTCGCAGCAGCGATGGATGATCGAACGCTCGACCAGCGGATCCGCGACGTGCCGACGCCCGGGGGGCTCGCGGCCCGAGTGGCCGCCGGCTCGTTCGACGACGCGGCCCTTGATCACCTTCTCCGCGACGTGCCGATTCCCTCCGGCCTGGCGCGGCGGATCGCGGCCGGCGCCACGGCACCCCTTCCCGCTCCGGTGATCGCCGGAGCGTCGAGAGCCGCGCCACGGCGACGCCGGCCGTGGCAGGGTGTCACCGCAGCGGCGCGGGACCTCGCCGTGGTGGCGGCCGCGCTCGCCGGCATCTGGCTCGTGGCGGAGGGGGGCGCGAGGCTCTCCTCGTCGCTGGCGACAGTGTCGCCGTCGCGAGGCGTGCCGGCCAGCATCGTCGCAACGCGACCGGAGCGGGCCGCCGCCGATTCTGCGCCGGCGGAGCGGCTGCGGGACGCCCCGGAGCCGACGGTCGCCGCTCGCGCCGCCGAGCGTCGCCCCGCGGCCGCCGGGCCTTCGGCAGCTTCCCACGGGCTGGCATCGGCCGCCGGGGAGGCTGCTCCGGTCGTGGCCGCGTCGGTCTCGACGTCGCCGGAGGTCCGCGGCGCCGGCGTCGGCCTCGCGGGGGAGGGTCGCGGATGGCTGCGAACCCCGGTGCGGATGCCGAGGGATTCGTGGCGGCGGGTGCCGCGCGTGGCCGGCTACGACCTGGTGTTCGAGATGACGCACGGCGAGCCGCCGTTCGTCGACCCGAAGGCCGCGGGCCTCGGCACCGACACGCCGCCGCTCACCGTCCAGACGGACACGTTCGACCGCTTTCGCGCCGCGCCGCGCCGCGGGTCGGGACTTCGGATGGAGCACGTGCTCGCGGCCCTGCCGGCCATCGAACCGGGGCCCGCGTCCGCGGCGCGTCCCGTCAGCCTGACGATCCGCGGCGTCCGTTCCCTCCGTGTCGCTTCAGGCCGACCGACACTGCTCGTCGAGGCGGCCGCCACGGCCGGGCAGTTCATCGACCGCTCACCCGACGAGCCCCCGCTCGACGCGACGATCGTGCTCGACAGGGCGTCAGGCTCCGAACCGCTCGCGTGGCGGTGGACGTGCCGCGGCCTCGCGGCGCTGGCGACGCTGATGCAGGGCCACGACAGGCTGTCGGTGGTGGTGGCCGGCCCAGTGCCGCAGGTGGTGATCCGCAACGCGGCCGGTCCGGACATCGAGCGGGTGGCCGCCGACCTCGAGCGGCTCGTGCCTTCGGCCACCTCCGATCTCGACGCGGCGATCGCCACCGCGACCGCCCTCTCGAGCCGTGGAGCCACGGCCGCAACGATGATCGTCGTCGCCCAGGAGGGCGTGCTCGAATCGAGCGGCGACGATGCCCGCGACGCCCTCGGCCGATGGCAGGCGCGATCCGCCGGAGGAGAGGGCATCCGGTCCGACGAAACGTGGAGCGGGCCCGACTTCGTGCTGATCGATGCCGGCACCGGATTCGAGCCATCGATGCCGGCGGTGTCGTTCGGCAGGACCGCCGCCGATGCGGTGGCGATCCGCCGGGCGATGCTGGCCGCCGTCTTCGGCCGCGACACGCTCATCGCCGGCAGGGGGCGGCTCACCATGGAGTTCGAGCCGGACAGCGTGGCGGCCTACCGGCTCGTCGGACACAGGCAGTCGGCCGTCGAGTCGCTCTCGGAGGCCCTGCCTGCGACGCTCGACCTGCACGTGGGCGAGACGGTCCGCGTTGTCTACGAGGTGGTGCCGCGCGCGGCGAAGCCCGTCAGGGCCCAGGCGAGGTTCACGTGGGCGACCGGCGGCGGCGAGCGGGCCGCGGCGGCCGTGCTGGATGGCCGGGCCGACGACTGCGCCGCCGCGACACCCTCGCCGCACGGGTGTGAGCTCCTGCTCAGCGTCACGGCCGGCGAGGCAGCCTGCGGCTCGGTGCACGCCGTGCCGCACGCCCGCGCCGCGACGGCCGCGCTCGTCGAGCGGTGGCGGGCTCGCGGCGACGTCACGCCGTTCGGCGAGACGCTCGCCGAGGCATTCACCGCGGGCAGTCGCTGAGGTCGTTCGCACCGCCAGTCGGCACGAGGTGTTTGACGCCCTTTCCCGGCACCCCCACAATGCAGGCGGTGTCGGGGATTTCCGTAGACCCTCTGTTTTTCCCCATGCGCACGGCCAGCCACGTCCTGATTCTCCTCGCCTGCCTCCTTCTCCCCAGCACCACGTCGGCCACAGCCGCCGAGGAACGCGTTGCCCCGGTCGTGTCGGCGGCCGACGCGTCGCTGCGGGCCCTCCTCGACGCCCTCGAGGAGCGGCAGATGCCCGACGCCATGCTCTGGGCGGTCGAATCGGCCGGCCGCGACCCGTCGCTCTCGGACGAGGCCCGTGCCGAACTTCCGTTCCTCAGGGCCACGGCGCTTGTGGGCCTCAGCCGCACCGAGGCCGACGCCCAGCGGCGGGCGAAACTGCTCGACGAGGCCGAGACGTCGATCGACGACTTTCTGAAGAAGACGCCCGTGGGCGAACGGGCCATCGCCGCCTTCTCGCAGAAGGGCAACCTGCTCGTGGAACGCGGCCGGGGAAAGCTCGCCCAGGCCGCCCGCCCGGGGGCCGATGCAAAGTCACTCAAGGCGGAGGCGGCCAAGTTCTTCGACGAGGCGATCTCGTCGCTGGGAAGCCCTGCTTCGCCAGCGGCGAAGCCCGGCGACAAGTCCCAGAAACCGGAGCCTCCGCGGGAGATCGGCACGCCCACGAACGCCGAAGACGCCGTGCTCAAGGAGCTCCGCGGCGTGGACGTCGAGATCGACAGGATCCGCGAGCCGATCCGTGAGATTCGGGCGAAGGCGGCCGCCAACGACGAGGCGATGCGGCCCTTCATCGAGCAGGTCGACAAGATCGATCGTGAGCTTCACAAGATCGAAGTGGATGGTGCCGCCGCGCAGCAGGCGATCGTCGCCGGCCGCCGGGAGATCGCCAGACTCCGGGGCGGGCCAAAGCCCGATCAGGCGGCGGCGGCGAAACGCGAGGTGGAGGTCACCGCCAAGGCGGCCCAGATCCAGCAGCTGGAGGAGCAGCAGCGGAAGCTGCTCACGGAGAAGCGGAAACCGGAGAGCGAGCTCTTGAAGCTGAAAAAGGCTCGAGTCTCGATCGACCGCGAACTCGACGCCGCCGAGAAACCTCTCGAGAAACTCCTGGAGCCCCCGCTGCAGCGGCAGGAAGTGCTTCGCACGAAACTGCTGCAGACGAGGCTCATGGTCGCGGAGGCCTATTACGAGAAGTCGCGGGCCTTCGAGCCGTCGTCCGCCGAATGGAAGGCCGCCCTCCAGGCATCGACCGCCGGCCACAGGGAACTCGTCGAGAAGTACGGCAAGATGGGCGTGGCCTACCTTGCCCGGCTGAACCAGGGACGCAACCAGTCACTGCTCGGCGACCACGACGCGGCCCTCGCCACGCTCTCGCCGCTCTACGGGCTCGAGGCGGCCCCCGGGCAGCCGATCTCCGCGCTCGGCATGACGCTCAAGACGAGGGCGCTGGCCATCGCGCTGGAGAGCTGGCTGGCCAAGAAGCAGTACCGCGATTTCACCGCTCCAACGCCGTTCGACGTCGCCGAGTACCGCAAGAACGGGCTCGTGAAGTTCGCCCTCACGCCCGCCAAGGGGGGCAAGCCCGACGCCGACCTTGCGGCGGTGAAATACCGTGCCGCCGTCCTCCTCGACGCCCGCGCCGCGGAACTCGCCGAGAAGCAGGCCGACGCGGCCAAGACGCTCCGTCAGGACGCCTTCAAGCTGGCCCGTGAGGTCGCCCTCAGCGGCCGGGACTACGCGAAGGAGGCACGGGATCTCTCGGCGAAGCTCGGCAAGGACGTGCCCGAAGCGGCCGTCGATGACTTCGACTCGCTCGTGTCGGATGCCCGGGCGGCGGTCACCGCGATGCAGGAACGCTCGCTCGAGGCGAAGCAGGCCCAGGCCGGCGGCAACGCCGCCGAGGCGGCCAAGGCCGCCGCGGAGGCGGCGACGAAGCGCGGCGAGGCGATCGCCCTCTTCGAGAAGGCGATCGCCAAGGCGGCGGAGGCGTCGGGCAAGGACGACGCCCCCGACCAGAATGCGGTGAACGACCTCCGGGCCACGCTCGCCTTCCTGTTCTACGACGCGAAGCAGTATCCAAAGGCGGTGGAGATCGGCGTCGACCTGGTGCAGAACTACCCCAACGCCATGGGCAGTCGCAAGGCGTCGAAGGTCGCGCTCGCGAGCCTGCAGAGCCTGGCCCAGCAGGGCGACGCCGCCGCCCGCCAGCAGGCGAAGGCCAGGCTCTCGGAGGTCGCCGCGCTCGTCGCCAAGACCTGGCCGGCCGACGCCGAAGGTGCCGACGCCCTCTCGATCCAGGTGGGCGAGGCGATCGAATCCCGCAACGCCGACACGATCCTGAAGCTGCTCGGGGCGATCCCGGCCGCGTCACCGCGGCGACCGGAGTTCGCCATGCGGCTCGGCACGGCGCTGCGCCGCGAGGTCCAGGAGGCCGGCAAGGCCGAGGCCTCCGCCCGGCCCCCCGAGGCGGCCGTGGCCACTTGGAATGCCGCAGCGAAGACCGCGATCGACGAGGCGCTCGCCGCCATCGCGGCGGCGGGGGCGCTGCCGGCCGGCGTGGGAGGCAGGATCACCGTCGCTGCCGCGCTCGCCCGCACCCAGATGGCGATGGAGACTCAGGACTTCGACGCGGTGGGGAAGATTCTCGAGCATCCCGTCTACGGACCCTTGAAGTTCGCCGACGGCGCGGTGGCGGATGGGGCGCGAACCGTCGCCCTGCGGTACTACGTGGAGACCGAGCGGCCCGAAAAGGCGAAGGAGGTCCTCACCGCCATGGAGCAGGCGGCGGGCGCGGGCGCCGAGGCGTCGGCCCGACTCGTCGGCAACTACCTCGCGATCAGCCGCGACCTCCAGGCCCAGCTCGAGGCGCTCACCAGCGGGCCGAAGGCCGGGTCGCCCGAGGCCCAGCAGCAGGCCACGAAGATCCTCGAGGGCTTCGAGACGGTGCTCGAGGGGCTGAGGAGCCGCGACCCGAAGTTCACCTCGCAGTTCTTCGTGGCCGACACCTACCTCGCCCTGGGCACCGGAAAGTCGCTCGGCTCGGTCGTGTCGAAGGGCACGATCGACACGTTCCTCGGCCGCGCGGCGGAGACGTTCGGCAAACTGCTCGCCCGAAAGGACGATGCCTCCGGCTCGGCCGAGGACCGCGAGGAAGTGGCCCGCTTCGAGCCCACGATCCGCCGGAGGCTGGCGGCCACCCTCAAGCAGCAGGGCAAGTGGGACGCCGCCCAAGAGCAGATGGACTGGATCCTCGCCGACCCGAAGCGGCAGAACTCGCTGGAGGTGCAGCAGGAGGCGGCCGAACTGCTCGAGGCCGCGGGGAGGGCGGTCGCCGACGCCGATCCGACGAAGGCCGACGGGCTCCTCCGCGAGGCGGCGGCCGGGCGGAAGGCCGAGCCCGTGCAGATCTGGGGCTGGGGCGGCATCGCCAACAAGCTCTCGCGGCAGGCATTCGCCGCCAACGACGAGGCGGCGATGAAGTCGCGGGAGCGATTCTTCGAGGCGCGGCTCCGGGTGGCGCAGACGCTCCTCGCCCGCGCCCGCCTGAAGGGCCAGGCCGACCGCGAGAAGCGGCTCGAGACCGCCGCGTCGGCCATCGTGATGACCAGGAAGTTCTATCCGGACCTCGGCGGCCCGGCCTTCGAGCGACGGTTCGAGTCTTTGCTCAAGGAGATCCAGAAGGAGCAGGGTTCGCCGAGCCCTGGCGGATTCCGACAGATCGACGAACAGGCTAAGGCCGCCGCGGCCGCCGGCCGCTGACCAGCATCCCCGAGACCCCATGCCCAGCATGAAGAACGTCCGAGCCGATTTCCGCGCCCGTGCAGCTGCATGGGCCCTCGCCCTGCTTCCCTGCATGACCGCGGTCGCCGTCGCCGACATCGAGGGCGAGGTGCATCGCACCGCCGGGCCTCGGCTCGTCGGCTCGCTCGAACTCACTCCGAATGCGGTCGCGGTGACCACCGAGTCGGGAAGCACCACGCGGGTCGGCGTGGAGGAGATCCGCTTCGTGCGGTTCGCCGACGAGCCCGACTCCCTGAGCAACGCCCGATCCCTCCTGCTCCGCAGGAGCGGCGCCGACGCCGCCGAGGAGATCGCCAAGATCACCGAGGCCGACCGGGCGGCGGCGACCACCCCCGTGATCGCCGACATCGCGTACGTGAAGGCGGCGGCCGCCGGCTATGCGGCGATGGCCTCGGGCGCCGATCTCGACGCGGCGGCCAAAGCGCTGCGGGACTTCGTGGCCTCCAACCCCCGCAGCCACAATCTCTACGCCGCCAACGAGGCGCTCGGGGGCGTCCTGGCCCGGGCCGGCCGCTACGCCGAGGCCGGCGCCGCCTACGGCGAGCTCTCCAAGGGGCCGCCTGCGCTCGCGGCCCGGGCCGCGGTCCTCAAGGCCGAACTGCTGACGGCGCAGGGCAAGCCCGGCGACGCGATGCGGGAGTACGAGGCCGCCGCTGCCGTGGCGACGAAGGTTCCCGGCGATGCCGGCCGCCGGGCGCGGCAGGCGGCCGAGCTCGGCCGGGCCCGCTGCCTCGTGCTGCTCGGCAAGCCGGCCGACGCGATCGCCACCTGCCGGACGGTGATCGGCGGCTGCCGCCCCGACGACGCGGACCTCCTCAGCCGGGCTTTTCTCGTTCTCGGCACCGCCCAGCTGGCCTCCGGATCGATGGATCACGACGCCGCGGTGTCGCTCCTGACGGTCGATCTGGTCCACAACGCCGTGCCGGACGACCGTGCCGAGGCCCTCTACCATCTCATCGGCCTCTGGGAGCGGGCCAACCATCCGGAGCGGGCCCGCGAGGCGAGGCAGGCCCTGGAGGCCACCTTCCCCGACAGCCCCTGGACGCAGAAACTCCGGGCCGACAAGACGTCGTGATCGGCTCTTCCTGACGCCGCGGGGCGGAGGGTACATTCTTCGGGGTCGGCGGGACCGGAAACATTCCCAAGCGAGGAGTCCATCATGGTCGTGGGTTCGTGTGACGGCTGGCGGCTTTTGACCCTGGCATGGCGCGGAGGCGTGGTGCGACTCGGCCGCCTGATGGTCGTGGCTTCGCTGCTGGGCGCGTGGGGCCTCGCCGCGACCGCCGTCACCCCGGCCGTGGCCGTCGCCCAGGACGAGGAGGTCCCGGCCGACGAAGGAGAGGAGCAGCCCGAGGGGAAGAGTTACCTCACGTTCCTCTTCGAGTCGCTCGGCATCAAGTACGTGATCGTTTTCCTGCTGCTGTCGTTCGGGCTCGTGGCCCTGCTCGTGATGTGCTTCATGCAGTTTCGCAAGTCGGTCCTCATGCCCGAGTCGCTCTCGCAGCAGTTCGAGCAGCATCTCGAAAACAAGGAGTTCCAGCAGGCCTACGAACTCGCCAAGGGGGACGAATCGTATCTCGGCACGGTGCTGTCGGCCGGCATGGGCAAGCTCCAGTCCGGCTACCCCGCCGCCGTCGAGGCGATGCAGGCCGCGGAGAGTGAGCAGGCAATGGCGCTCGAGCACAAGATCAGCTACGTGTCGCTCGTGGGTGCCCTCGCCCCGATGTTCGGGCTTCTCGGCACGGTGGATGGGATGGTGGCGGCGTTCATGAAGATCGCCCAGAGCACCACCACCCCGAAGCCAAACGAGCTCGCGACGGGCATCTCACAGGCGCTCGTGACCACGCTGATCGGCCTCTGGCTGGCCATCCCCGCCATCGCCTGCTATGCGATCCTCAAGAACTGGCTGCAGCGGTTCAACACCGACGTCGATGACGAGGCCATGCGGCTGATGTCTCGGTTCCAGACCATGGGCAAGAAGTGAACCAGCCCCGTCGCTGACAAGAGAGCACTGCCCCCGCATGGCACGCAGAACGAATGGCGGACCGTCGCAGACCGAGATCGACATGACGCCGATGATCGACGTCACGTTTCAGCTGATCACCTTCTTCGTGTTCACGCTGAACTTCTCGGAGGCCGTCACGGATGACCGCATCCAACTGCCGATGAGCCAGCTCGCCAAGCCCGCCGACGGCCCGCCCGCCGACCCCATCACGCTGCAGGTCATGACCGACGGCCGGGTGATCTACGCGGGCGAACCGGTCGCCCTGGCCGAGATCGGCGGCTATCTCGAGAACGAGAAGCGGGTGATGGTTGCCGCAGGAAAAGAGCCGAACGCGGCCACGATGATCATCCGGGCGGATGGCCGCTCCCGAACCGGCGACGTGCAGGAACTCATCAAGGCCTGCCAGGAGAAGGGCTTCGAGAAGTTCGTTCTGCGGGCGCAGTACGACGAAAGCAAGTGAACTGGAGTCGCCCGTGGCCAAGCAACGCGACGAGCTGCCGAGCAAGATCGCCATCGACATGACGCCGATGATCGACGTCGTGTTCCAGCTGATCACGTTCTTCATGCTCACGCTGAAGTCCGTGGTCACCGAGGGCGACTTCGACATCAAGATGCCGCTGGGCGCGAGTGCCGGCGCGGCGCTCGATGACCCGCTCCCGCCGATCCGCGTGCGGATGACGGCCGGCCCCGGCGGCGAGCGGACGAGCCTCACGATGAACGGCCAGGCGGTGGGCGACTTCGACGAACTCCGCACCCGCGTGATCGAACTGGTGGGAACGGGTCCGGGCTCCAACGCCGACCGCACCGAGGTGGAGCTCGACTGCGACGCCGGGCTCACCTACGACAACGTGATCCGGGCCGTGACCGCGGTGTCGGGGAAGGTCGAGCCCGACGGGACGGTCGTGGACCTGATCAAGAAGATCAAGTTCGCCCCGCCGAAGAAGAAGTAGCGCGGCGTTCGGCGCGATCGCTACCGCCGCGGGTGGAACTTGCCGTGCACGGCCTTGAGGCGGCCGGCGTCGACGTGCGTGTAGCGCTGCGTGGTGGCGATGCTGGCGTGGCCGAGCATCTCCTGCACGTGCCGGAGATCCACGCCGCCCGCCACGAGGTGCGTGGCGAAGCTGTGCCGCAGCGTGTGCGGGCCGATGTCGGGTGGGATGCCCGCCCGCTCCGCATGAAACCGCACGATCTCCCAGATCCGCATCCGCGAGAGGCGGTTGCCGCGGGCGGAGAGGACCGCCCAGATCGGCGCACCGGTCGCCCGGGCCGCGAACGCCTGCCGCGGCCCATCGAGCCAGGACCGCACCGCCTCGACCGCCCTCCGCCCCAGCGGCACGACCCGCTCCTTGCTCCCCTTGCCGCGGCAGGTGCAGAAGGTCTCCGCGAGATGCACGTCGCCGACGCGCATGGTCGACACCTCCGAGGCACGGCAGCCGGTGGCGTAGAGCAGTTCGAGCAGTGCCCGATCCCGGCAGGCCCGCGGCGAGCCGCCGTCCGGGCTCGCCAGCAGGCGATCGACCTGCGCGGGGGAGAGCGTGCCGGGGATCACGTCGTCCCGCCTGGCGGCCGCGATCAGGTCGGCCGGGCTCTCGGCGACGACGCCCTCGAGCTGCAGGAAGGAGTAGAAGGTCTTGAGGGTCGCCGCCTGCCGGGCCACGCTCGCCCGGGCGAGACCCTTCTTGGACAGGGAGGCGAAGTAGTCTCCCAGGTCGCGGACCGTCATCGACGCCGGCGGCCGGCCGGCGAGCCAGGCGGTGAAATCCCGCAGGTCGCGGCGGTAGGCGGCCTGCGTGTTGGTGGCGAGCCCCCGCTCGTGCCGCACGTAGTCGAGGAACCGCTCGACGAGGATCGAGGCCGCCCCGGCCGACTCCACCACCGGCGCCGCGTCGAAGAGGATCTTCCTCGTTCGTCGTGGCTTCGGGGTGTCTGTCATGTGTCGTAGCCGAGGTTCGGGGCGAGCCAGCGCTCGACCTCCGACACGGGCATCCCCTTCCGCACCGCGTAGGCCTCGACCTGCTCCCGCGTGATGCGGTCCACGGCGAAGTATCGGCTTTCCGGATGGGCGAAATAGAGCCCGCTCACGCTCGCCGCCGGCATCATCGCGCAACTCTCCGTAAGCCGCATGCCCGCCCCCTGCTCCGCCCCGAGCAAGGTGAAGATCGCCTGCTTCTCGGTATGGTCGGGGCAGGCGGGATAGCCCGGGGCCGGCCGGATGCCGCGGTACTGTTCGTCGATCAGCTGGTCGTTCGAGAGGTTCTCCGTGCGGCCATAGCCCCATTCCGCACGGACGCGGGCATGCAGCCACTCCGCACAGGCCTCGGCGAGTCGGTCGGCCAGGGCCTTCGCCATGATCGAAGAGTAGTCGTCGTGCTCGGCGTCGTACCGGCGGCAGAGCTCGTCGCAGCCATGGCCGGTGGTGCAGGCGAAGGCGCCGAGGTAGTCCTTCCGGCCGCTCTCGACGGGCGCCACGAAGTCTGCCAGGGCGTGGAACACGTCCTGCCCCTTCCGCTCCCACTGCTGGCGAAGCGTGTGCACGCGGCCGATCTCCGCCGATCGCGACTCGTCGGCGTAGAGGGCGATGTCGTCGCCGACCGAGTTGGCCGCAAACAAGCCGTAGACGGCTTTCGCCTGGAGTGCGTCCTCGCGGACGATCAGGTCGAGCATCTCGAGGGCGTCGCGGTGGAGTTTGGTCGCCTCCTCGCCCACGACCGGATCGGTGAAGATCGCCGGGTACTTCCCCTTCAGCTCCCAGGAGAGGAAGAAGGGCGACCAGTCGATGAACGGGATCAGCTCGGTGAGCGGCACCCGGTCCACCGTCCGCACGCCGAGGAACTCGGGCACGTCGATCGGCGCCGTCGCCCAGTCGGTCGTCCACCGCTTCTCGCAGGCGGCCGCGTAGGAGACGAGCTTCGTCTCCTGCCGCCGCCTGAAGTTCTCCACGTCGCGGGCCTGGGCCTCCCGCGTGGCCCGCACGAACTCCTGCCGAGCCGTCGGGCTGAGCAGCTTCTCGACCACGCCCGCGGCCCGCGAGGCGTCGTTCACGTGGACGACGGCCCCGGAATACTTCGGCGCGATCTTCACCGCCGTGTGCCGGGCCGACGTGGTCGCCCCGCCGATCAGGAGCGGCATCGAGAGCTTCGCGTGCTCGAACTCCTGGGCCACCTGCACCATCTCGTCGAGACTCGGGGTGATCAGCCCGGAGAGGCCCACGATGTCGACCTGGTGGCGGATCGCCTCGTCGATGATCTTCGTGCAGGGCACCATCACCCCGAGGTCGACCACCTCGTAGCCGTTGCAGCCGAGCACCACGCCCACGATGTTCTTGCCGATGTCGTGGACGTCGCCCTTCACGGTGGCCATCAGCACGGTGCCCCGCTTCGTGTCGGCGGCCCCCGAGGCGGCCCGCTCGGCCTCCATGTAGGGCAGCAGGTGGTTCACCGCCCGCTTCATCACGCGGGCGCTCTTCACGACCTGCGGCAGGAACATCTTCCCTTCGCCAAAGAGGTCGCCCACGGTCTGCATGCCCCGCATCAGCGGGCCCTCGATGATCTCCAGACTCGTGGCGTAATGGCCGCGGGCGGCCTCGACGTCCTCCTCCACGTGGTCGGCGATCCCCTTCACGAGCGCGTGGGTGAGCCGCTCCTCGACGTCGAGCGTCCGCCAGGTGTCGACCTTCGCCGCCTCGCCCGAGCCACGGTTCTTCACCGTCTCCGCGAGTTCGACGAGCCGCTCGGTGGCGTCGGGCCGGCGGTCGAAGAGGACGTCCTCGACCCGCTCCTTCAGATCGGGCTCGATCTCCTCGTAGACGGCGAGCTGCCCCGCGTTGACGATGCCCATCTCCATGCCCGCCTGGATGGCGTGGTAGAGGAAGCACGAGTGCATCGCCTCGCGGACGACCTCGTTGCCGCGGAACGAGAACGAGATGTTGCTCACGCCCCCCGACACCTTGACGAGCGGCATCGCCTCCTTGATCCGCCGCGTAGCCTCGATGAAGTTGACCGCGTAGCGGTTGTGCTCCTCGATCCCGGTGGCGACGGTGAGGATGTTGGGGTCGAAGATGATGTCCTCGGCAGGGAAGCCCGCCTCTTCCGTCAGCAGCCGGTAGGCCCGCCGGCAGATCGCCACCCGCCGCTCCACGTCGGTCGCCTGCCCCTCCTCGTCGAACGCCATCACGACCACCGCCGCCCCGTAGCCGCGGACCGTGCGGGCGTGGTGGAGGAACACCTCCTCGCCTTCCTTGAGGCTGATCGAGTTGACGATTCCCTTGCCCTGGACGCACTTCAGCCCCGCCTCGAGCACCTCGAACCGCGAGGAGTCGATCATGATCGGGACCTTGGAGATCTCCGGCTCGCTGGAGAGCAGCGTGAGAAACTTCGTCATCACCTTCACGCCGTCGAGCATCCCCTCGTCGACGTTGATGTCGATGATGTTGGCCCCGTTCTCGACCTGCTGGCGGGCGACGCCGAGGGCCTCCTCGTACCGCTCCTCCTTGATGAGCCGCGCGAAGGCCCGCGACCCGGTCACGTTCGTCCGCTCGCCGACGATGGTGAAGCTGCTCTCGGGCCGCAGTTCGAGCATCTCCAGGCCGGAATACCGGCTCCGCCGCGGCGGGCTGGCCGGCTGCCTCGGCGGATAGTTCCGCATCGTGTCGGCGATCGCCTTGATGTGGGCCGGCGTCGTGCCGCAGCAGCCGCCCACGATGTTGAGCCAGCCGTTCTGGGCGAACTCCTCGAGCACCGAGGCCATCATCTCGGGCGTCTCATCGAAGCCGCCGAGGGCGTTGGGCAGGCCGGCGTTGGGATAGCAGCTCACGAGCCGCGGTGTCGCCCGCGACAGGTCGGCCACGTGGGTGCGGAGTTTTTCCGGTCCCAGGGCGCAGTTGATGCCGGCCGAGAGCAGGTCGACGTGCGAGATGCTCGTCCAGCAGGCCTCCACCGTCTGGGCGGAGAGCGTGCGGCCGCCCTCGAAGATCGTGAACGAGGCCATCACCGGGAGCGAACGACCGAGGTCGGAGAACGTCTGCTCGATGGCGTGCAGGCAGGCCTTGAGCACGAGCGTGTCGAAGGCCGTCTCGGCGAGGAGGATGTCGACGCCCCCGTCGATGAGCGCCTCGATCTGCTCGCGGTAGGCGGCCACCATCTCGTCGTAGGTCACGTCGCGGTGGCCGGGGTCGGCCACGTTGCCGGCGATCGAGAGCTGCTTGTTGGTGGGCCCGATCGAGCCCGCCACGAACCTGGGCCTGTCGGGCGTCTTCGCCGTGGCCTCGTCCGCCGCCTCGCGAGCCAGCCGGGCGGCCACGAGGTTCATCTCGCGGGTGTAGCTCTGGAGCCCGAAGTCGGCGAGCGCCATGCTCGTGGCCCCGAAGGTGTTGGTCTCGACGATGTCGGAGCCGGCCGCGAGGTAGCCGGCGTGGATCCTCTTGATCGCAGCCCCCTGCGTGAGCGTGAGCACGTCGATGCAGTTCTTGAGGTCGCGGTGGTGCCCCGCGAACCGCTCGCCGCGGAATCCCGCCTCGTCGAGCGTGAGCTGGTGGACCATCGTCCCCATCGCGCCGTCGAGGATGGCGATCCGGGTGTCGAGGATGGAACGGATGAGGTCGGAGCGACTGGACGGGCTGATGGAAGACATCGACGATCCGGCGGGGGGGGCGAAAAAGACGGAAAAACTGCGGTGATTCTCCCGGGCATCCCGGTGCCGTGATCATAGGCGAGTCGGAGGGTCCGGCATACTGTGACGGCTCTATGGCGCGTTTCACGGCGGCGGTTGCTGCCGGCTGGGCAGGAGCCGTTCGCGGGTTCACGAGCGTTCAAGGGGCGGCGCGGCCGGCGACGATCCTCACGAGAGGGTTCGTCGTGAAGGTCATCGCCCGCATTCCATCGCTCGCGCCCGAGGCACCGGACCATCGGCCGCCATGTGCCACCCATGACGGGGAGCCGATCGCGGCGCCCGTCCCCCGGGGCGACGCGCGCCGCCGTCGTGTTCGTCCGACGTTCCCTGGCGTGTCGGTGACGGTGCTGGCGGTGCTCGCCGCCGTCGTCTGGACGCTGGCATCCTGGAACGACGGCCGCAGACTGGAGCGGGCGAGGCAGGAGCGAATCGCCCGCATGCAGTCCTTTCAGCCCGCCCCCGACACGGTGGCGCGATGACCCTCGACACGCTCGACCGGGCATTCCTCGACCACTGGTCGTCCACGCGGGCAGCGGTGCCGCACATGCCGCCGGCGGCTGCGGGCCCCGGGACGGCGGCGACGGCCCCGCCACCACCGCTTCCACCCGCGCCGCCACCGCAGGCATCGCCACCGCAGGGAGAGCCCGACCTGGTCGCCCGCCTCCTGCAGGCGGCATGGGTCGATTGGTGCGCGGTGGCCGACGAGATCGAGGCGGCCCGTCGCCGAGGCCGCCGCGTGATCGCGATCGTGTCGTGCGAGCGCGGGGCCGGCTGCACGACACTCGTGACGGGGCTCGTCCGCCTGCTCACGTCGCGGGGCCTCGACGCCCGCAGCGGAACGCTCGACGAGGCCCCGCACGACGGACCGACGCACGACCGGCGGATCCTCCTCGTCGATGCGGGCGTCTGGTTTCCTCCGGGTCGCATCCAGAGGCGGCGGCTGCTCGTGGCCTCCGTGGGCTGCGACGCCGCGATCCTGGTCCGTCGCGAGAATCATTCGGCGCCTTCTGGATGGTCGGTGGCGCTCGAGGCCATCGGCGTCGAGCCGCTCGGGGAGGTGGTGTCGTTCGCCACGCAGCCGGCCGCCTTCGCGGCCGGATCGGGAGAGTCCTGATGATGCCGGCCGACACCCCACCGCTGACACCGTCGCAGGAGGCCGCCCTCGCGAAGGTCGCGTGCGGCTCTCGCCGCCCCGGCGGCGTGGCCCTCCTCTGCGGCCCGCGAGGGGTGGGCACGTCGCTCGTGCTCTCGCGGCTGCAGCGTCTCGAGTCTCGCCAGGGCCGGGTCGTCGAACACCGCGGCATCCGCGACTGGTTCGAGGTGATCGACGGCGGTCACGGTGAGCTGCCCGACGTGGTGCTGGCCGACGACGCCCACCTCGCGACCGCCGACGGCCTGGCCCGCCTGCTCGACCGCTGCCTCGCCCGCCGCCCCGCCACGGCGATGGTGCTCGCCGGTGAGGGTCGCCTGCTCACGCTCGTCTCCCGCGACGGCCGGCTGGAGGCGGCAATCTCGCTCCGCGCGGCGCTTCGGCCCTGCAGCCTCGACGAGACAAGGATGGTCGTCGCAGCCCTGGCACGCGCCGCGTCCTTCGACGACGGTGCCCTGAACGCCATCCACGAGATCGCCGCCGGAATCCCGGCGGCGGTCAGACGGCTCGTCGAACTTGCCGACATCGTGGCGGCGGCGAACCCGGAGTCGCGGATCGACTCGCGCGACGTCGAGGCAATCCACCGCCGGCTCTCGCCGCTCGCCGCCTGAGATCCGGCCGGAATCAGGCTTCGGCCCGGGCGCGGGCCAGCATGGCCGACACCGAATCCATCGTGGGCGGCCGGGGCGGGCGGTCGGCCGCGAACGGCGTCGCGTCGATCGCCGGCTCCCGGCCGGTCACGAGATCGGCGATCAGCACGGCCGTCCCGGTCGACTGGTGAAGCCCAGCCCGAAAGTGACCGGCGGCCACGTAGGCGTTGGCGAACGACGGCACGCGGCCGATCGTCGGCAGCCCGTCGGCCGTGCCTGGCCGCAGGCCGGCCCAGGATCGCTCGACGGCGGCATGGTCGAGATCGCCAAGCAGGTCCCGCGTCACGGCCAGCAGCCTGGCGATCGCCTGCTCGTCGGTCGTCGCATCGAAGCCCGAGTCCTCGAGCGTGGAGCCGGCCAGCAGCGTGCCGTCCTCGCGAGGAACGAGATAGTCGAGCCCCCGGTTGACGACCCTCGTGAGCAACGGCCGCTTGAGCCTTAGTTGCACGATCTGGCCGCGGATCGGCCGCGTCTCGATCGCCAGCCCCAGCGACGCGCCGAGCCCCTCCGTCCACGCTCCCGCCGCGAGCACCCACGCCGCCGCCCGCAGCCGTTCCTCGCCGGTGCCCACGGTGGCGACCACGTGCTCCACCCGCCCCCCCTGCGCGACGATCCGCCGGACGGTCGCCTCGCGTGTGATCGCGACACCCCGGCGTTCACACGACCGCTCCAGCGCCTCGAGGTGTCGCGGCGACCGGATCTGCATCTCCTCGGGCAGGAGGTAGCCGCCCGCCACGCCGCCCCGGGCCACTGCGCCGGCCAGCGCCGGCTCGCGGTCCGCGAGGTCGACGGCCTCGAGCCAGTCGCAGGCCGC
>CAIKWU010000041.1 GCA_903831155.1 uncultured Planctomycetaceae bacterium
CATGAAGCCGTCGATGCCGCTGTGGTGGTCCCAGTCGCTGGCGTAGACGTGCACGAACCGCACGCCCCGCTCCACCAGCCGCCGGGCCATCAGGCAGTTGGTGCCGACGGTCGCCTTGCCCGGCTCGGCGCCGTAGAGGGCGATCGTCTCGGGGCTCTCGTCGGAGAGATCGGCGAGCTCGGGCACGCTGGTCTGCATCTTGAAGGCGAGCTCGTACTGCCGGATTCGAGTGGCGACCTCCGGGTCGGGGACCGCGGCGAGCCGGTGCCGCTCCAGCGACGCGACGGTGTCGATCAGGTCGCGCTGCCGGGCCGCCGACACGCCCGGCGGATTGGCGACGTAGTGCACGGGCGACCCGCTCGTGGCGAACTCCACGCCCTGGAAATGCCCGGGGAGAAAGCCCGAGTGCCACTGCCGTGCGGCGATCGGCTGGGGATTGCGGCCGAGCTTGCTCGTCATCACCACGAAGCCGGGCAGGTCGTCGGCCTCGCTGCCCAGCCCGTAGGTCACCCACGCCCCCATGCTCGGGCGGCCGGAGAGCTGCGTTCCGCAGTTCATGAAGGTGTGCGCCGGATCGTGGTTGATCTGCTCCGTCACCATGCTCCGCACGATCGCATAGGAGTCGGCGAGCGCACCGAGTTTCGGGAAGAAGTCGCTCACCTCGGCACCGCACTCGCCGTGGCGGGAAAACTTCGCCCGTGGCCCCAGGCAGATCAGTTTCTTGCCCTGGAGCTGCGCGATCGGCTGGCCGGCCGTCACGCTCTCCGGCATCTCCTGGCCGTCGAGCTCGGCGAGCTTGGGCTTGGGGTCGAACGTCTCGAGGTGGCTCGGGCCGCCCGCGAGGCAGAGGAAGATCACGGACTTCGCCTTCGGCGGATGATGCCGCGGGAAGACCGCGCCGGGATGGCGATCGGAGGCCGACGGGCCGCCGACCGAGGCCGCGAGGGCGTCGCGGGCGAAGAGCGTGGAGAGCGCGGCCCCGCCCAGCGACAGCCCGGTGCGGCCGAGGAAGGTGCGGCGGTGGATCGAGGGGTCGGTCACGTCAGTACCTCGCGATCGCTTCGTGAAGGTTGAGGACGGCGCGGGCGGTGGCGGTCCAGGCCGCGAGTTCGACCGGGTCGAGCGACTTGTCGTGCGGGGCGATGCCGACCGCGAGCAACTTCCCGGCCGCCTGCGTGTCGCCGCGGTAGTTCGTGCGCTCGCGATCGAGGAGGCCCCTGGCGAGGGCCACCTCCTCCGAGTCGGGCACCCGCGAGAGCGTCCGCTTCCAGAGAAAGGCGAGCCGGGCGTCGTCGTCGCCATCGCACCGCATCGCGAGCTCGGCCAGCTTGCGGGCGGCCTCGACGAACGTCGGATCGTTGAGCAGCACGAGCGCCGCCTTCGGCGTGTTCGACTTCATCCGTGTCGCCGTGCACTCCTCGCGGGTCGGGGCGTCGAAGGCGAGCAGCTGCGGATGGAGAAACATCCGCTGCCAGTGGACGTACAGCCCCCGCCGCCACTGGCGATCGTCCTTGTCGGCCTTGTATTCCCGCTGCGGAAAGTTGAGGTGACGGTAGTAGTCGGCAGGCTGGTAGGGATGCACGCTCTCGCCGCCGAGCCGCTCGACGAGCAAGCCGCTCGTGGCCAGCGCCGTGTCGCGGACGTTCTCGGCCGGCAGTCGCCAGCGGCTCTGCCTCGCGAGCAGGCGGTTGTCGGGATCGAGGGCGAGGAGGTCGGGCGGGGCCGCCGACGACATCCGATAGGCCCGGCTCATCACGATCGTGCGGACGAGGTGGCGGATGCTCCAGCCGCCGTCCATGAAGTCGAGCGCCAGGGCATCGAGCAGTTCCGGATGGTCGGGCAGTTCACCCTGGCCACCGAAGTCACCGGCACTGCGGCAGAGGCCGGCCCCGAAGAACACCGCCCAGAGGCGGTTGGCCGTCACGCGTGCGGTGTACTCGCCGATGCCGCCGTCCTTCACGGCTGTCACGAGCCAGCGGGCGAGGTCGGCCCGGCTGCCCCGCCCCTCCGCGGGGAGCCTGCCCATGAAGGCGGGAATCGCCGGTTCCACCACCGCGCCCGAGTCGTCCATCCAGTTGCCGCGCGGGAGGATCCGGACGGTGCGGGGATCGCTCAGGGCCTTCGTCACCATCAGCGTGCGGCCGAGTGCCATCCGCTTCTTCTCGAGGGCGGTGAGCCGGAGGCGGTCGGCGACCACCGACTTGGGCTCGGGGTCGACGGGCTGGGCGCGGGGCGGCAGCACGAGCGGCGGCAGGCGGCCCTTGATGGTGGCGATCGCGGTGTCGAGCTCCGCGGCGGGGCCGCGATCGAACGGCCCCACGATCGTGATCTCGGGGGAGCGGGTCGTGGGGAGCGCATTGAGGTTCTGCTTGCTGAATCCGGCATTCTCGAGGTGCTTCTCGTCGTCGATGTCGGCGAAGAACGCGCCGAGGCGGTAGAAGTCGGCCGTGGTGTAGGGGTCGTATTTGTGGTCGTGGCACTGGGCGCAGCCGACGGTCGCTCCCATCCAGGCGCCCGACACGCTGCGGATCCGGTCGGCCTGATAGATCGCGCGATACTCCTTGGCCTGGAGCCCGCCCTCGTGCGTCGTCTGGAGGAGCCGGTTGTAGGCGCTCGCCAGGATCGGATCGTCGGGATGCTCGCCGTCGCGTGGTCCCACCAGATCGCCGGCGAGCTGGAGTTCCGTGAACCGGTCGAAGGGCACGTCGTCGAGGAACGCCTTGATCACCCAGTCGCGATAGGGCGAGATGTTGTGCGTCTGGTCGCCGTGGTAGCCGACGGTGTCGGCGTAGCGGACGAGATCGAGCCACCAGGCCGCGAGCCGCTCGGCGTGCCGGGGCGAGGCGAGCAGGCGGTCCACCAGCCGCTCGTAGGGATCGGACGACGCGTCGGCATCGGCGACGTCGGCCAGCCAGGCATCCACCTCCGCGGGTGTCGGCGGCAGGCCGGTGAGATCGAAGGTCACGCGGCGGAGAAGCGTCACAGCCTCGGCGTCGGGCGCCGGGGCGAGCCCCTCGGCCTCGAGCCGGGCGAGCACGAAGCGGTCGATCCAGCCTGCCGGCCAGGCGTCGTCCTTCACGGCCGGCGGTGATGCCCGTCGTGGAGCGACATAGGCCCAGTGGCGGGCATACGGCGCGCCCTGGGCGATCCACGTCGCAAGGATCTCCTTCTGCGCGGCGGAGAGCACATGGTTGCTCTCTGGTGGCGGCATCACCACGTCGGGATCCGGATCGTGAAGCCGGGCGACGAGCTCACTCTCGTCGGGGCGTCCCGGAACGATCGCGCGGCTGCCGCTGTCAAGTTCGGCGATCGCCGCGTCGCGGTCATCGAGCCGCAGGCCACCGCGGCGGTCGTGCTCGTCGGGGCCGTGGCAGGCGAAGCAGTTCTGCGAAAGGATCGGCCGGACGTCGCGGGTGAAGTCGACGGTGGCGGCGGTCGAGCCGGCCCCTCCCCCCACGAGCATCGCGGCGACGGCGCCGGCGAAGCGGAGAAAGGGCACGGGACACCGGACGGAACGCATGGGAAGCCTCGGGAACCTGATTTTAGCCTGCCCGAGCCCCCGCGGCGCCGTGCGGGAACGCTCGTTGACGCTGCGGAACCGTGAACGTAGATTCGGTCGGCTTTTCCGGCAGAAAACCACCGGATTCCGTCCTCTCACGAAAGGGATCGTCCTGCCCATGGCCACGTCGACCAAGAAGTCCGCCGCCAAGAAGTCTGCCAAGAAGTCGGGAGCCAGCGGTGGCAAGGCGGGCAAGATGACCTACTACTTCGGCGCCAAGAAGTGTGACGGCGACGGCACCATGAAGGAACTGCTCGGTGGCAAGGGGGCCAACCTCGCCCAGATGACGAAGATCGGGCTGCCCGTGCCCCCGGGCTTCACGATCACCACCCAGGTCTGCATCGACTACTACAAGCACGGCAAGAAGTTCCCCAAGGGTCTCGAGGACGAAGTCGCCGCCGCCATGAGGCTCATGGAGAAGGAGACGGGGAAGAAGTTTGGCGACATGAAGAACGCGCTCTTGGTGAGCGTCCGTTCCGGCGCCCGCGACAGCATGCCGGGCATGATGGACACGATCCTGAACCTCGGCCTCAACGACGAGACCGTGAAGGGGCTCGCCGAGGCCACCGGCAACCCCCGCTTCGCCTACGACTCCTACCGCCGCTTCATCCAGATGTACGGCGACGTGGTGATGGGCGTGCAGAAGCGGCACGAGAACGAGCA
>CAIKWU010000042.1 GCA_903831155.1 uncultured Planctomycetaceae bacterium
CATCACGCCGGCGGGCGCCACGAGCGTGGCCAACCGGCCGATCACCTACGTCGACTGGTACGACGCGGCGAGATTCGCCAACTGGATGGCCAACGGCCAGCCCGCCGGACCGCAGACCGTTGCCACGACCGAGAACGGCGCCTATGACCTCACCGCCACGGTCCCGGGCACCCTGCCGCTGCGCAACGCGATCAACCCCAACACGGGATCGGCGCCCACGTTCTTCCTGCCGACGGAGAACCAGTGGTACAAGGCGGCCTACTACGACCCGTCGCTGCGGCAGAGTCGCGGCGGCTACTACCGCTACGCCACGCGGAGCAGCAACGCCCCGGGCAACGTGATCGGTGACGCGGCGAATCAGGTCAACTACATCTTCTCGACCGGCGCCATGACGGTCACGCAGCAGCCGCTGATCGAGGCGACGCAAAACTACCTCACGAACGTGGGCGCGATGCGGTCGAGCCCGAGTTCGTACGGCTCGTTCGACCAGAACGGCGGGGTCTGGGAACTCACGGAGTCGGCGGGCCTGACGGGCAACGCCGTGATCCTTCGAGGCGGCGCATGGACCTCGTTCGCGTCGTACCTGCAGTCGGGATACCGTCTCGGCGCGTCGTCGAGCGGCGTGGCCTCCAACGCCGGGTTCCGGCTAGCGGCCCTGCCAGCTACGGCCACGCCGATCGTGGTCGATCTCGTGACCGTGGGCGACGCCGGCAACGTGGCCGACGCGGCCACCGGCTTCGGGAGCGTGACATACGCCTATTCGATCGCCCGAACTGGCGCCACGGTCGGTCAGTACACCGCTTTCCTCAACGCTGTGGCGAGAAAAGATCCCAACGGACTCTACGACAAGCGGATGGCGACCGATCTGGCGGTGGCGGGGATCAATCGGGTCGGCACGCCGGGCCGCTACTCCTACAGCGTGATCAACAACGACGGATCATCGGCCCACCGGCCGATCACCTACGTCAGCTGGTTCGACGCGGCCCGATTCGCGAACTGGATCTCGAACGGGCAGCCCCGCGGCGGCCAGAACGCCCGCACGACCGAGAACGGCGCGTACAACCTCGCGGCGTCGAACGGCCGCCGGGCGGTACCGCGCAACGCGATCAACCCCAACACGCGGGCCGCGCCGGCATTCTTCATTCCCACCGAGAACGAGTGGTACAAGGCCGCCTACTTCTCGCCGACCAAGGTGGGCGGCGCTCCGGGCTACTTCACCTACGCGACGCAGCAGGACGTCGCGCCGTCGAACAACGCGGCCGATGCTGGTGTGCCGATCGCCAACTACCTCGTGAAGGCGATGTACTCCGTCACGCAGACGACGGTCTTCTCGCCCACGCAGAACTACCTCACCGACGTGGGGGCGTTTTCTACGACCGAGAGCTACTACGGCACGCTCGACCAGAACGGCAACGTCTACCAGTGGAACGATCTCGCGGGCGGCCAGGGGCTGCTGCGGGGCCTGCGGGGTGGCTTCTGGGCGGGCGGGGCCGTCACGCTTCAGAAGTGGACCTTCACGCAGGTCACGGCCACCCGCCAGGCGAACGACGCAGGCTTCCGGCTCGTCAGCCTCGCGACGTCAGCACCTTCACGCCGTTCGTGAGCAGGAGCGGCACCGGCTCGCGGGCGAACTCGAGTTCGCTGACCGATTCCGGCATGGGACGGTGGCGGCCGCGGCGAGGCGTGAGGTGATCACTTGAGCAGGGATCGCCACTGTCCGCGTCCTATGGCCTGTGAGAAGGCCAGTCTCATAGGCCGGTCTACGCCGACGCCTGCCGAAGTGCCATTGGCCGGGTTATCCGGTTTCCCATCTCAGGGGCTGTTTGGGCCATCTCAGGAGGTTTTGTGACCAGTTTTTCGCGATCTCGTGGAAAGGGTGTATGACGATTCGCGTCATGTCCGTCGTCACGAGCCACTGGGCTGCGGACTGGTGAACGCCCATGTCGGTCTCACCGAAACCAGGATCCCACCCATGAACCACCCCGCGCACGCCCGCAGCATGTCGAGACACCTTCTTCTGGCGGGGCTGATCGCCGGCGCCGCCGTGCTGCTCCCGCCTCGCGAGACCGCGGCGCAGAGCTACCGCACCATCCTCGATGCCAGCGAGAGCCAGACTCCGCAGGGCGTTCGCGGAGCCGACGGTGCCGACGTGCTGCTGGCGTGCAGTTACACGATCAGCGGCAGCCTTCCCCAGGGCATGTGGTAGAAGGGATCTCTGACCACCGGAAGGGGTTCGCCGGTCTCATGCGGTTGAGGCCGTGGCGGCGAAGGACCGGCGGCGGACAGGCGTTTGGCATCCGCCAGCCTTTGCTCGGTCGATGATCCTCGGGGGTACGGGACCGGTTGATCCCATACCGGCGCATGCCGGAAAACGGTTCGTCTCCGCGTACGCATTATCCTCCGTCCTCCGGTCTGCTCTTCGTCGGGGCCGCGTCTCTCCCGCTGGCTCCTGTTCATCCAGCGGATCATGCACACGATTCATCTCGAGGACGACTAAAAGGGTAAACATCGTGCGGCGAATGCGGAACGGAGCCAGCGGTCCGTCATTCCGCGGCCATTTCGAGTTCTTTTCCGGCCAGGGCACGGAGCACCTCTCGGCGCGAGCTAGACTGACGGCCGAGTTTCCGCCGGAGCCGCCGACCAATGACCGTTCCTTTCCGGCGGGTGTTGTCACCCGCCGTGGCGTTCGCCATCACCGTTGCACTGCGGTGCCAG
>CAIKWU010000043.1 GCA_903831155.1 uncultured Planctomycetaceae bacterium
CCGCGAGAACTTCTGGAACGTGCCCTTCGGGGCGGTGACCGGCGCCGTGCTCGCGACCTGCGCCCTCTACGCCGTGGGGAGCCATCCTGCCGAGGCGGTGGCGGCTGTGGTCTGGTTCTTCGCGGTGACGTGGGTGTGCTGGAAAACCCGCCAGCCCATCGACGCGATTACCGTACACGCCGCCACGAACCTTGCCCTCGGAGCCTACGTGCTCGCGACCGGCGCCTGGTGGCTGCTGTAGGCGTGGGACGCCGGGGACGCATCGCCCCGACACCCACCGGATATCTCCACGCGGGGCACGCGCGCACGTTCGCCATCGCCGCCGATCGGGCCCGCGGGGCGGGACTCGTGCTTCGCATCGAGGATCTCGACGGCCCCCGCTGCCGGCCCGAGTTCACCGCCGCCGCGCTCGAAGACCTCCGCTGGCTCGGCCTCGAATGGACCGAGGGCCCCGACGTGGGCGGCCCTCGTGGCCCATATGTGCAGAGCGAACGGGCCGCCTGGTTTCTGGAGGTGTGGCGCCGCCTCGAGGCCGCCGGTGCGATCTACCCGAGCCCGCATTCCCGCCGCGACGTCGAAGAAGCCGCCAACGCCCCGCACGAGACCTCCCAGATTCCCCAGATTTGGTGGCAGGCACCTTTTCCGCCGGCGCTGCGGCCGACGCACTGCGAGCGGGCCACGGCCCCCGGTGGCGTGCCGTGGCGATTCCGCGTGCCCGACGGACGCACCATCGAGTTTCACGACGCCCTGCAGGGCACCGTCTGCCGCACGGCCGGCGTCGACTTCGGCGACTTCGTGGTCTGGCGACGCGACGACCTCGCCGCCTACGAACTCGCCGTGGTGGCCGACGACCATGCGATGGAGATCGCGGAGGTGGTCCGCGGCGCCGACCTGCTCACGAGCACGGCCCGCCAGATCCTGCTCTACGAGGCCCTGGGCTGGACGCCCCCCGCCTTCTGCCACACGCCGCTCGTCTGCGATGCCTCCGGCCGCCGGCTTGCGAAGCGGACCGGCGGCCTAGCGATCCGCGAGTTGCGGGAGGCCGGCTGGACGCCCGCAGAGGTGCTCACGCGGGAACTGTAGGCCACTAGCTGATTTGCTACGATCGTGGCAGCTCAAACGGGTAGCTTAAAAGCAAGGTAGTCACAGATGCGTGGTCGCATTTCTTGTTTCGCCGCATTGCTCGCCGCGGCTGCGGGGTGGTACGGAGTGGCCTCGGCCGCGGAGCCGCCCGAACGCCTTGCCCCTCGCCCCGAGCGGACGGCCGAGGAGCGAAAGGCCCGCGCCGCGGAACTCCGCCGCGTGTATGCGGAAGACCCCTCCACGTGGCCCGCGCCGCACGTCGATCCCGGCGTGAACTGGAAGGAGATCGGCCTCCTTCCCGAGGTGGAGCATCCGTCCGACAACCCGCATACCACCGAGAAGGAGACGCTCGGCAAGACCCTCTTCTTCGATCCCCGCCTCTCGGGCAGCGGCCAGATCGCCTGTGCATCCTGCCACGATCCCGATCTCGGCTGGGCCGATGGCCGCACCACGAGCTTTGGCCACTCACGCAAGCAACTCGCCCGCAACTCCCCGACCATCCGCAACACGGCGTTTCAGCAGCACCTCTTCTGGGACGGCCGCGCCGATTCCCTCGAAGACCAGGCGCGGCAGGTGCTCATGAATCCCGA
>CAIKWU010000044.1 GCA_903831155.1 uncultured Planctomycetaceae bacterium
CCGAAGCGTGGTGCAGGCGTCTTCAATCAGGCGCTGATGGATCTTGGCGCGATGGTCTGCACGCCCACGCGACCGCTCTGCGAGCGCTGTCCGCTGAAGGGTGACTGTGCGGCGGTTGAACAGGGCCGCGTCGCGGAGATCCCCATGATGGCCGCGCCGCGGGCGACGAAGGAGATCCGCGAGACGGCGGTCGTGAAGCGGTGCGGCGACCAAGTGCTCGTCATCCGTCGGGGCCCGGGGGAATGGTGGGAGGGCCTCTGGGATTTTCCGCGCGAGCCACGAGGGGCTACGGGACGGCGGATCGGCCGCGTGGCCTATGGCGTGACGCACCACCGGATCGACTGCACGGTGGTGGAACGACGAGCACCGAGTGCCGGAGCACCGCCGGCGGGCGGCCGCTGGGTGCGAGTCTCCGCGCTTGCAGGGCTCGCGATGACGTCGCCGGGCCGAAGGATCGCCGCGATTGTGGCTGACCATGGGGCGGCAGCGAGCCGGTCCGGATCGCCGCGGGGCGGCCGCAGGTTGATCCGGGGCGGACGCAGTGCGAACCTTGTGAAGCCTTCGTCCGTCGAGTGACTTCGGCCGCGTCCGTTCCCACTTCGACAGGAGTTTTGTCATGGCCCTCGTCCGCCCGTGGTTCGCTTTGCTTTTGGCTGCGGCCGTGGTGGCCTGGGCCATGGTGGTGCCGGCACGGGCCGTCGAGCCGGCGCAGGCAGCTGCCGAGGGGATCGACGCAATCGCGTGGGACCTCGTGCGGGCCGCCGGTGCGGGCAACGTGGTGGTCTCGCCGGCGAGCATCTGGGAGGCCTTGGCGATGACGCACCAGGGGGCCCGCGGCGAGACCGCGGCCGAGATTGCCGGCGTGCTCGGCCTTCCCGATAACCGCTCGGCCATTGCGGCGGCAGCCGAGGCGCTGCGAACATCATTTGCCGAGGCGAAGGGGAAGGCGATCACGCTCGACGTGGCCAACCGGCTTTGGATGCAGCAAGGCAAGTCGCTCGAACGGGAGTTCACCGCAACGCTCGAGAGGCGGTTCGGCGCCGGGGCGGGCGTGGTCGACTTTTCGGCGGCGCCGGAGGCGGCCCGCGGCACCATCAACGAATGGGTGGCCGGTCACACGGCGAAGAAGATCCCCGAACTGCTGAAGGCCGGGGTGATCACGCCGCTGACGCGACTCGTGCTCACCAACGCTGTCTATCTCAAGGCGCCGTGGGCGAAACCGTTTGAGAAGTCGGCCACGCGGCCGGAGCCGTTTCAGCTCGCACCGGACAATGCCGTGGATGTGCCCTTCATGCACGCTTCAGAGCTGCTCGTAGCGGGACGGGTGGCCGCGGCCGAGAAAGCCGCGATGGTGTGTGAGATCCCCTACGAGGGACACCGGTTAATGATGGTCATCGTGGTGCCTGACGTGGTGGACGGTCTCGACGAGGTGCTTGGCGAACTCGACGGCGATTGGCGGGCGAAGTGGGGCGGCGCGGGGCACAGCGACATTCGCGCCCGGAAGGTCGTGGTCTCGCTGCCGAAGTGGACCGCCCGCAAGCCGCTCGGTCTGAACGAGGCACTCAAGTCGCTCGGGATGAGGAAGGCCTTCGACGCTGGCGCGGCTGACTTCTCGGGCATCGATGGCACGCGAGACCTCTTTGTGTCTGACATCGTGCACGAGGGATTCGTGGACGTGTCCGAGGAAGGCACCGAGGCCGCTGCCGCGACGGGCGTGGTGGTGGGCGTGAGGAGCATGGCACCAAGTCGCGACGAACCGCTCGTCATCAAGGCCGACCGGCCGTTCGCCTGGGCGATCGTGGATCGCGAGACGGGCGCGGTGCTGTTCGCCGGCACCGTCATCGACCCACGCGGGTGACGACCAGCTCCGCCGGCTCCATCGGGCCCGCTACGCCACGATCGGCTTCACGACCTTTGCCGGTTCGACACCGGTGAGCTTTGCGTCGAGCCCCATGAAGGGGAACGTGAACCGCATGTGGTCGATGCCGAGTAGGTGCAGCATCGTGGCGTGCAGGTCGCGGACGTTCACGGGGTCGGACACCGCGAAGTAGCCAACGTCGTCGGTGGCTCCGTGGGTGACGCCCCCTTTGATGCCACCGCCGGCGAGCACCATGCTGAAGCCCTTGATGTGGTGGTCTCTGCCGATCGACTTGCCCTCGCCCTGTCCCATCGGCGTCCGCCCGAACTCGCCGCCGATCACCACCAGCGTGTCGTCGAGCATCCCGCGGCGGGCGAGGTCGGTGAGGAGGCCGGCCGCGGCGGTGTCGGTGGGCGGGCAGATCTCGTGCATGAAGCCGTCGATGCCGCTGTGGTGGTCCCAGTCACTGGCGTAGACGTGCACGAACCGCACACCCCGCTCCACGAGCCGCCGGGCCATGAGGCAGTTGGTGCCCACCGTCGCCTTGCCAGGCTC
>CAIKWU010000045.1 GCA_903831155.1 uncultured Planctomycetaceae bacterium
CACGAGGCCCTTGTCACCCTGGTCGCTGGCGATGATCCGACCGCGGGGATCGGTGGTGAGGCACACCCAGGAGCCAAGCTCCTCCCTCGGTACCACGAACAGCCGATCGACCGCAAAGCCGTTCGGCACGGTGAACGCTGGCCCGAGATCGCCGTCCGCCGGCTTTCCCGACTCCGCCGACGCCACCGGCATCGGCGTGACCGGCTGCTCCCAGACCGACCGCTCAGCCGCGGGGGCAGGACCGCTGCCCGCGAGGACGGCCGCGAGCACCGCGCCGCACATCACCCGTTCGACCATGGACGCAGTGATGGGCATCGTCAGGACAGCAGGCGATCGACGCTCTCGAGGAGCCTGTCCATTGCGAACGGCTTGCGGATGTAGTCGTCCACGCCGAGCATTTCGGCATAGGCCTTGTGCCGGCTCCCCTCGTTGGCGGTGATCATGATCACCCGCATCGGATTCGGTCGGCTGCGGCGGAGCTTTTCCAGCACGAGGAAGCCGCTCCGTTTCGGCATCATCATGTCGAGCACCACGAGATCCGGCTCTTCGGCTTCCGCGAGCGCCAGGCCCTGATTGCCGTCGCGGGCGACGAGAATCGCGTAGCCCCGGGATTCGAGCACGGCCCGCATCGACTCGACGATCTCGGGATCGTCGTCCACCAGCAGGATCCGCTTGCCCCCCGTGCCGCCAGTTGCACCGTCCGCCGCCACCTCGGACGACGGTGTGGAGCGACCGCCCGGCTCCGACCGCGTTGCCTTCTTCGCTGCTCGCTTGACTGCCATGAGGCCTCCGCTCGATGCCGAATCACGCCCTTCCTCGGACGGACCGCGATCGTATCACGCGGTCGATTCCGGGGCTACCGAGTGGCGGGCAAGGCGGGGACCGCCGAGGCAGCAGGCCGCCGCGATCAGGCCCACCGCCGCGCCGCAGGCGACATCGCTTGGGTAGTGGGCCGACGTCGTCACACGCTGCACGGCAGTCGCCACAGCGAGCGCCGCGAACAGCGGCCAGCCGTGCGGATACCTCCAGGAGAGCGCTGCGGCGAGCCCGGCCGCCACGGCGGAGTGCCCCGACGGAAAGCTCATGAGGTCGGTCGCGTGGGGCTTCTCGACCGCCAGCGCGGCGTCGCCGAACGTGCCCAGCCACGAGCCCACGCTCGCGAGATCGGCCGCCCGCGGCCGCACCCGCTCCACCGACACCTTCACCACGTCCACGAGGAGGCCGCCCAGATAGGTGGCGGCGATCATCGCGGCGAACGATCGCTCGCCGGGGCCCCATCGTCGGGGCAGGGGAAGTTGCAGCGTGCGGTCCAGGGTCACCACGGCGACGAGTGCCAGGGCCGCGCCGAGTGAGTGGCCGCTGATCTCGAGAAGGTTGATGAGCCGGCCGATCTCGCCAGGCAGTCGATTCCTCTTGCACCACTCCGCAACCGGCAGGTCGATGAGAAACGCCGCCGCCCCGACGGCCACCAGCCCAGTGGCCACGGCGAGCAGCGACGCCTGAAATGGAGTGATCCGCCTCCCGGCGGGGGGAATGTGATGCGTGACGGTCATGGAAAAAGTGTCGCAGACACACGCGGCTCCGGTCGAGAGGGTTTTCGAGCGGTGCGAATCCCGCCTCGCCGCCCCGTCACTGCCACAGGCTTCGGTCGAGGAGCCGGTAGTTGATCGCCTCGCTGATGTGGCCGCAGGAGATCAGGTCGACGGCGTCGAGGTCGGCGATGGTCCGCGCCACCCGTAGCACCTTGTCGTGCGCGCGTGCCGACAGGCCCAGGTCGGCCACGGCGGCCCGCAGCAGTTCCGACGCGGCGGGTTCCGTCCGGCAGTGCTCGCGGATCTCGCGGCTTGTCATCCGGGCGTTGCATCGCGTGCCCCGCGACGCTGCCTCGCCGAATCTCGCCGCCTGCCTGATCCGCGCCGCAAGCACGGCCTCGCGGAGCTGGCCGCTCGAGGTGCCGGAACGCGACGCCGACAGCTCACGGAACGGAACGGCCGGGACCTCGAGGTGGATATCGATCCGGTCGAGCAGCGGCCCCGAGATCTTGCCCATGTATTTCTCCACCGCCGGCCCGGTGCACTGGCACGCCCGCCGCGGATCGCCGCGGTAGCCGCACGGGCACGGATTGAGCGCAGCCACGAGCATGAAGTCGGCCGGAAAACGGGTGGTCGACTTGGCCCGGCTGATCGTCACGGCTCCCTCCTCCAGAGGCTGCCGCATCACCTCGAGCGTTCGTCGCTGAAACTCGGGCAGTTCGTCGAGGAACAGGACACCGTTGTGGGCCAGCGAGATCTCGCCTGGCATGGGGATCGAGCGGCCGCCGACCAGGCCCGCCTCAGAGATGGTGTGGTGGGGAGCCCGGAAGGGCCGCGTGGCCATCAGGGGCTGGCCCGGCTGCATCAGCCCCAGCGCGCTGTAGATCCGCGTGGTCTCGATCGACTCCTGCGCGGACAGCGGCGGGAGGATCGTGGGAATCCGCTTCGCCAGCATCGTCTTGCCGCCCCCCGGGGGGCCGACCATCGCGATGTTGTGACCGCCCGCCGCCGCCACGCAGATCGCCCGCTTGGCCGCCTCCTGGCCGCGGACGTCGGCGAAGTCGACGTCGTAGCTGGCGAACCGGTCGAACCACTCGCTCACGCGGGTCGGTGCGGGCGGGATGTCGAGCTCACCGGCGAAGAACTGCACGGCCTCGGTCAGCGACGCCACCGGGATCACGTCGATGTCCTCGACGACCGCGGCCTCGGTGGCGCTCGCGGCCGGCACGACGACCCCCTTGAGCGGCCGCCCACCCCGTTCCCGCCGCTGCCGGGCTGCCGCCATCGCAATCGAGAGCGCCCCCCGCGCCGGCCTCGTGGAGCCCTCGAGCGAAAGCTCGCCAACGACGGCGTAGTCGGCCAGCCGCTCGGTCGGAACCTGCCCGCTGCCGGCCAGGATGCCCAGCGTGATCGGCAGGTCGAACGTCGCAGCCTGCTTGGGCAACTCCGCCGGGGCGAGATTCACCACGATCCGGTCGTTCGGCCGGTTGTAGCCGGAGTTGACCATCGCCCGGGCCACGCGATGGGTGCTCTCCCGGATCGCGGTGTCGGCCATCCCGACAAGCACCGTGGCGGGCAGTGCGCCCCCGGAGACATCGACTTCGACATCGACAGGCACGGCCTCGATCCCGAACAATGAGAAGGTCTGCAATCGGGCGAGCATGGTTCACCTCTGTTGACGGAGCGGATGCTGCAATGCCATATGGTGTATGGATGTACAGTCTTTTGTCAAGGCGCAGGCGGCCGGCCTGGAAATGGGCCCGGACGACGCCCCTTTGGGCGAGCCTTCTCGTGGCCCTCATGATGGGGCTCGACGCCGTCGCCGATGAGGGAATGTGGCTTTTCTCGGCGCCGCCAGTCGACCGCATCGAGGCCGACCACGGCATCAGGCTCACTCCCCAGTGGCTCGAGCATGTGCGGCTGTCGAGCGTGCGGTTCAGCTCCGGCGGCTCGGGATCATTCGTCTCGGCCGACGGGCTCGTGCTCACCAACCACCACGTGGGCGCCGACGCCATCCAGAAGCTCGGCGACGCCTCCCGCGACCTGCTGAAGGACGGCTTTCTCGCCGCGACCGTCGCCGACGAGCTCCGCTGCCACGATCTCGAACTCAACGTGCTCGTGTCGATCGAGGACGTCACCGACCGGGTGCAGGCCGCGGTGCCGGAGGCGATGGCGGACGACGAGGCGGTGATCGCCCGCCGGGCGGCGATGGCCGACATCGAGAAGGCGTCGCTCGCCGCCACCGGGCTGCGGAGCGACGTGGTCACCCTCTGGCAGGGCGGGGGCTATCACCTCTACCGGTCGAAGAAATACACCGACGTGAGGCTGGTGTTCGCCCCGGAACAGCAGATCGCCTTCTTCGGCGGCGACGCCGACAACTTCGAGTTTCCGCGCTACAACCTCGACGTCTGCTTCTTCCGCGCCTACGAGGAGGGGCGGCCGGCCAGGGTGGGGCACCATCTCGCGTGGGCGACGCAGCCAGTCGCGGCGGGGGACGTCGTGTTCGTGTCGGGCCACCCAGGCCACACCGACCGGGGCGCCACCGTGGCGGAGCTGGCCTCGCTTCGTGACCGGCGGCTGCCGCTTGACCTGCGGATTCTCAACCGGCTCGAGGCAACGATCGGGGCCTACGCCACCCGGGGCCCGGAGGAGCGCAGACAAGCGACACAGGATCTGCACGGCGTCGAGAACGGCCGCAAGGCGCGATCGGGGGTGCTCGCCGGGCTCCTCGACCCGCGGATCATGGCAGCGAAGCGGAAGGCAGAGATGCTGCTGCGGGCGGAACTCGATGGCGGCACGACGGGCCGATCCTCGCCGTTTCTGCGGATCGAGGAGGCGCAGCGGGCGATCGACGCGGTCGCCGAGCGGCATCGCCTGCTCGAGGGCGCGGCGGGATTCAACAGCGACTTTTTCCGCACGGCCCGGACGATCCTCCGCGCAGTGGAGGAGGGGGCGAAGCCGAACGGACTGAGACTCCGCGAGTATCGCGACTCGAACCGCGAGTCACTCCTGCATCAACTGTTCTCGAAAAAACCGGTCTATGACGGGTTCGAGACGGTCAAACTTGCCGACTCGCTGACGTTCCTGGCCACGACCCTCGGCGGCGACGATCCGCTCGTCGTGCGAGTGCTCGATGGCCTGCCCCCCGCCGAGCGGGCGGCGGGTCTGGTGGCGGGCACCGAACTGGGCAAGCGGCCCGACGAGTCGGGGCGTCGCGACGTCCGCCGCGAGCTCTACGATGGTGGTCAGGCCGCGATTGAGGCGTCGACCGATCCCATGCTCGCCCTGGCGAGACTCGTCGACGGCGAGTCGAGGCGGCTACGGACGATCGTGGAGAGCGCCGACGAGGTGAAGAAGCAGGCTCACGCGGAGATCGCGCGGGCGAGGTTCTCGAGGGACGGGCTCGCGGTCTATCCCGACGCCACGTTCACGCTCCGCCTGTCCTATGGCGTGGTGACGGGGGGAACGCAGGCCGGCGTTTCCTATCCGGCGATCACGACCTACCGCGGGCTCTTCGCGCGGGCGGATGAGAAGCGGGAGACGCCGCCCTTCGACCTTCCGGCACGCTGGCGGGCAGCCCGCGACCGGCTCGCCTCCGATGCGGCCTTTCTCGACAGCCCGTTCAACTTCGCCTGCACGGCCGACATCATCGGGGGCAACTCGGGGAGCCCGGTGGTCAACTCCGATGGAGAGCTCGTGGGCGTGATCTTCGACGGCAACATCGATTCCCTCGTTCTCGACGTGGCCTACGACGACGAGCGGGCCCGGGCCGTTGCGGTGGCGGCATCCGGTATCCGCGCCGCCCTCGATTGCGTCTATGCCGCGCGATCGCTGGTCGACAAGACCGTGACACGTCCGGCCACCGCCCGCTAGACTCCCGGCGTCGATCCCGCCCCGCAGGTTCCCGCATGATCGCGGCCCCTCCCCGTTGTGCCGCTTCCCTCGTGATCGCCCTGGGCGTGGTGGGCGCGACCGCGTTGGTCCGCGCCGCGGAGGAGCCGGTGGCGGAGATCACGATCGGCGACATCAGGCTCGGAAACCGCATCGCCGGGCCGGCCGTCGACCAGAAGGCTCTGGTCCACCGCGTCGTCGTGCTGGAGTTCTGGGGCGTCAACTGCCCGCCGTGCATCAAGAGCATGCCGGCGCTCGAGCAGCTCCATCGGCAGTTTTCCGCCGCGGGGCTCGCCGTCATCGGAGCCCACGCCCAGCAGGCGTCGCCCGAAGAGATCGCGAGCGTGGTCGAGGAACTCGGCGTCACCTTTCCGATCGTCGAGACCGCGACGGTGGACGGAGGCATGGGGTTCTCGGGGATTCCCCATTGCATGGTGTTCGACCACACGGGCACCTGCGTGTTTCGCGGCCACCCCAACCGGGCTCACGACGTGATCGTGTCAGCCGTGCGGTCGTCGCCGGCCGCCATCCTCGAGGGGCGGGAACTCGCGAGGCTCGCGCCCCTCGCGGCCCAGCTCCGCGACGAGGGGGCATTCGGGACCGTCCTCCGTCGCGTCCGGAGCCTGGTCGAGTCGCCTGATCCGCAGACGGCGAGCGAGGCCACGTTCGTGGTGGCCAAACTCGAGGGCCATGCCGCCAGGCTGCTCGCCGACGCCGAGGCGGCGAAAGCGGATGATCCCCTGCGGGCACTCCACTATGCCCAACGGTGTGCCGCCGCCTTCCGGGGCACCGCCGCCGGCCGCCAGGCGACCGAGCTTCTCAGTGCCTGGAAGAAGGACCGGGGATTTCAGGATGGCCTTGAAGCGGCCCGCCAGTGTCGGCGGCTCGAACTGGCACGAGCGCGGATCATGCAGTCGCTCGGCGAGCCGGAGGCGATCACGCCCGAACTCGCCGGGAGGGTGCCCGAACCGCTGCGGCGGCAGCTCGCGGCGACCGCGGAGAAGGTGGCCCAGCTGAGCCCGAACTCGGTGAGCGCCGAGCGGGCCGCGGCGATCGCGGCGGAGTTCGGCCTCGGCGTGGTACCGTAGGGAATGGTCGCGGGGTCCGCATGTCACGATCCACCGGGTGCGTCATGAGGTTCAGGAACGCGGCGTATGCCGCGACGATGCTGCTCGCCGTGTCGGGGAGCGCCTGCGGAGACGACGCGTGGACGTCGCTGTTCGACGGCCGGTCGCTCGGCGACTGGAAGGCCACGGCGTTCGGCGGAGGCGAGGAGCCGACGGTCGTGGACGGCGCGATCCGCATCCCGCCAGGGGCCGACCTGAACGGCGTCACCTGGGACGGCGACTTTCCCCGCCAGGGGTATGAGCTCGCGCTCGAGGCCCGGCGCGTCGATGGCAATGACTTCTTCTGCGGGCTCACCTTTCCCGTCGGCGAGAACTGCTGCAGCCTGATTCTCGGCGGCTGGGGGGGCACGATCACCGGGCTGTCGTGCATCGATGGCCGCGATGCGGGCGACAACGAAACCACCGACTCGATGACATTCGAGAAGGGCCGCTGGTACGACGTTCGCGTGCGGGTGACCTCGGAGCGGATCGAGTGCCTCGTGGATGGCGCGGCGATCGTGGACCAGGAGACCTCGAACCGACGCATCGACGTGCGGGCCGAGGTGATCCCCAGCCAGCCCCTCGGCATCGCCACCTACGCCACGACCGGGGAGGCGCGGAACCTCCGCTGGCGGCCCCTGCCTCAGCCATGACCACGCCCGACTCCTCCCAGGACGAGCGGGGCGACCGCGACCGGCTGCGGCAGCGGATCGCGGAGGAGGCGGCGCGGGGCGTGTCGCGGGGCAGCGACGCGCGGCGGGCGACGTTTCGAGCGGCGCGGCGGGTGGCCCATGGCTGGGTGCCTGACGACCGCCTGCCGGAAGCGAACGAGGTCTGCGACGAGGTCCGCCGGGAACTCGACGCCACGGCATCGCTGCAGCACCTCGTCGGCGACCGCTTTGACGCGATCGCGACGATCGTCTCCATCCTCGCCACGGTGCGGCAGAACCCGGTGACCTGCCCGGAGGGCGACGCACTCGAACACACACTGCAGGTGTTCGATCTCGTGCACCGGGAGCGGCCCTACGACGAGGAACTCCTGACGGCCGCGCTCGTGCACGACGTCGGCCGGGCGATCGATCGCGGGGATCCGGTGGCAGCGACGATGGAAGCGGTCGGCGATCTCGTCACCGACCGGACACGATGGCTCGTCGAGACGCTGCCGGCGGCCCGAGGCCATGTCGAGCGGACGCTCGGCCATCGTGCACGACGTCGGCTCGAGGCCCACGCTGATTTTCTCGACGTGCTCGTCCTCGCAGAGGCCGACCGGCAGGCTCACGTGCGGGGCTACCCGGCACCGACCCTCGACGAGGCGATCGCGATCCTGCGAGCGCTCGACCAGGGAAACTGACGCCGCCCACGCCGAGTTCGTGCCGCGGGCAGCCGACAACTCAGCAGGCGGCAGGCACGGGAGGCCCGCAGAGGGTGATCGCCGTCGAGGGGTTCACTCCGGCGGGTGGCCGTCGAGGGCGATCCGCACCGCCTCCCGGGCGTCCCGCCAGCGGCTCTTCACGGTCCGCTCGCTGCAGTCGAGCAGGCCGGCGATCGTCTTCTGGTCGGCATCGAGGTACCAGACGAGGTGAAACACCTCGCGAAGCTCGGCTGGCAGAGCCGCGATCGCCTCATGGAACTGAGTCCAGCGTTCGAGCGGATCGACCGGGGCGGGCGCCGCGGCGATCGCCTGCGGCGTGTCCGGAGTCGACTGGTCGCCGGGGCGACCGAGATTGGTGGCGTGGTTGGCGGCAAACGACCGGGGGCCGGCATGCCGCCGGGCGAGGTCGATGAGCTCGCGATGAATCTGGGTGGCCGCGAGTGCCATGATCGACCGGGGGGAATCAATGGGCACCTGGCCGAGCGCCCGGTGCAAACGCATGGCGGCGTTCTGGAACACGTCGTCGGTGTCGTCCCAGCGACGGACGTTTGGAAACCTCGAGAGCATCCTGCTGGCGAGCACCCGCAGCCGGTCGGCGCAGACCTCGATGATCGTGTCGCGGGCCGAGAGGTCGCCGTCGGCCAGCCGCCGCAGGCAGGAGGTGAGCTTCGACGAGTCGGGGTCGGGGGTCAGCGACATGGCGGCGGGTTTCTGGGGAAAAACGCGGCTTCTGAGGATCGTAGCCGATTTTTTTGCCCCTCGTGGCGGCGGCTCTCGCCTTTACGAAAGGAGGACCGTTTTGCCATGAAGCCACGCACGACCGCGAGCCCCCGGCGACCGTTTTCTGCCACGCGCAGTGAGACCAGTCTGTCAGGGGGAAACGACGAACGGCATCTCATGGGGTTGCTGGGGCTGCCGGCCCGCGCTCACGATCCGGTCACAATCATCACCGCTGCCCATGTCCGGCTGCGTCGCTGGCGGCGGCGGCTCGAGCCGGGGCCGGGTCACGTGCCGGTCGCCGGCGACCGGATCAGGCTCATCGCAGCCGCCCGCGACACGCTCCTGAGGCGGGCATGCCGCTCCGCCGAGGTCGAGGCCGGATCCTGACCAGCCGGCAGTGCCGGGGCATGACCTGCGGTATAACGGCCTGATGGCCGCCGATACCCCCGAGTCCGTGTCGACTGGCGACACGTCGGTCCCTGCGGAGCTGACGTCGGCAACCGACGCGTCAGGGCTGAGCCGTGCTGACGAGCACTTCGGCTTTGGAGAGGACGCACCGCCCGGCCAGCCCCGCGGAGCCGGCCCGCTGCCAGCGGGCCTGAATCTTGGGGGCGTCACTCTGGTGCGGCTGATCGCCGAAGGGGGCATGGGTCGGGTCTACGAGGGAAGGCAGGCGGCTCCGGACCGTCCCGTGGCGGTGAAGGTGCTTCGCGGTGGGTTCGCCTCCTCCTCGCTCGTCCGCCGGTTCGAGTACGAGGCGCGGGTGCTCGCCAAGCTCCGTCATCCGAACATCGCGCAGATCTTCACGTTTGGCACGTATGCCGATGGCGACGGCATGGTGCCGTTCTTCGTGATGGAGATGATCGAGGGCGGGCTGCCGATCACGAGGCATGCCACCGACCAGCGACTCGGCGTTCGCGACGTGGTGTCGCTCGTGCGCAAGGTCTGCGCCGCGGTTGCCCACGGGCACCAGAAGGGGGTTATCCACCGCGACCTGAAGCCCGGGAACATCCTCGTGGACGCCGGCGGCGAGCCGAAGGTGATCGACTTCGGCGTCGCCCGGTCGATCGACCCCGAGCACGGCGAGGCCACCCAGATGACCCGCGCCGGCGACGTCGTGGGGACGCTGCGGTACATGAGCCCGGAGCAGCTCGGCGTGGGCGACGGCGATGTCGATGCCCGCAGCGACGTCTACGCCCTCGGGCTCGTTCTCCACGAGGTGCTCACGGGAACGCTTCCCTACGAGCTCCGGGGCACGTCATTCGTGGAGGCGGCCCGCATCCTCGGTGACCCGGCGCCCGTGTCGACGGTCGCCGTGGAGCGGGTGGCCCGCGAGCAGGGCGCGACCTCCGGCGACGCCCGCGCCCTGGCGACGATCGTCGCGGCGTGCCTCGAGCGGGCTCCCGCCCGGCGGTATGCGACGGCGGTCGAGGTCGAGGCCGAGCTTGGCCGCTGGATGGCCGGCGACGCCATCCTGGCGAAGCCGCCCACGCTCGCCGAGACGATCGTGCGATTCGCCCGCCGACACCGGGCCGCCACCGCCGCGGCAGTGGGCATTTTGGCCGCCCTGGTCGCGGCCACGTCGGGGATCTCGTTCTTCTACGTCCGTGCGGAGCGGCAGCGGCTCGTGGCCGAGGATGCGAGGCTCGTGGCGGAGCAGCGGGAGGAGGAGGCCGAGCGTCAGGCGAGGGCGGCACGGGAGCAACTCTACGTCTCCAACGTGCTGCTTGCCGCCGCCGCCCGCGATCGCGACAACGTCGCGGAAGCGGCCCGGCTGCTGGGAGACGCGCGTCGACTGGTCGACGATGCGGGCACCACGAACCCGGTGGAGCTCGATTGCCTCGCCGCGTCGCTCGACGAGTCGGTCGCGACCATCGCGGGCCACGATGGTGTCGTGACCGCGGTCGGATGGTCGCACGATGGCACAGCGCTGGCCAGCGGAGCGAGCGACGGGGCCGTGCGACTCGGCGGTTTCTCGGCGGGGCGGGTGTCGTGGACTCCGGACCCGATGGGCAGGCACGATGGACCGGTGTGGGCCACGGCGTTTTCGCCCGATGGCCGGCTGCTGGCCACCACGTCGGCCGACGGCAGCGTCCGCGTCTGGGCCGTCGCCGGACGCGCGGTGGTGGCCACGCTCGACGGACACGAGGGGGCCACCTACGCGGCCGCGTTCTCTCCGGACGGCGCCACGCTCGCGACCGGTGGCCGCGACCGGATCGTGAGGCTCTGGGATACGGCCACATGGGAATGTCGCGGCGAGTGTCGCGGCCACGGGGGAACCGTGTTCGGCGTCTCGTTCGCTCACGACGGTGGCAGCCTCGCGACGGCCTCCGTCGATCGGACGATCCGCCTCTGGAACGCGGAGACGGGCGAGGAGGTTCGGCAACTGAGGGGGCACGAGAGCCGTGTCTTCAACGTCGCCTACTCGCCCGACGGTGCGCTGCTCGCGTCGGCGGGCGAGGACGGCACCGCGCGGATCTGGAACCCGGCGACCGGCGACACGCAGGCCGTTCTCGCGCATCCGTTCCGCGTCAACGGCGTGGCATGGGTCGATGGAGGCCGCCGGATCGCGACGGCCTCGGGGGATGGCGTCATCCGGGTCTGGCGATCGTCCGACGCCCGGGAGGACCTGCGGCTCCTCGGGCATACCGGCCCCGTCTGGTCGATCGCGGCCGTGCCATCGACCGGCTGGGTCGCGACCGGCGCCGCCGACGGCACGCTCCGGGCGTGGGATGCCGACCAGGGCATTGGTCCGGTGATGACCGTGGACGACAAGGTGCTCTCCATCGCCTGCTCTCCCGATGGTGGGATGATCGCGACCGCCATGGCGAACTCCGTGGTCAGGCTCTGGGACGCCGGCACCCTGCGGGCCACGGGCGTGCTCCGCAAGGCGGTCGGCCGGGTGAACGACGTGCGGTTCTCGCCCGACGGGGGCACCGTCGCGGGGTGCTGCGACGATGGGACCGTGCAGTTCTGGGACCCGGCCACGAGCCGGCGACGGCTGTGGTTCAAGCTGCATGACCGTCGCGTCTATTCGATCGACTACTCCGCCGATGGCCGCAGCATCGCCACGGCGTCGGAGGACGGCTCGGCCCGCACCTGGGACGCAGCGAGCGGCACGCCGCTCGGCGACCCATTCAAGCATGGCCGCCGGATCCTGCGGGCCGCCTTTTCGCCCGACGGCGAGTTCCTCGCGACTGCGAGCGACGATCGCTCCGCCCGCCTCTGGCGGCTGGCGGACGGTGCCGAGTTCCGCCGCTTCGAGGGGCACGAGGGCCCGGTGAACTGGGTCGTGTTCTCCTCCGATGGACGCATGATCGCGACTGCCTGCTCCGACGCAGCCGTGCGGGCCTGGAACGTGGCCGACGGCTCCCTCATCTCGGTGATGACGGGGCCGGCCAGACAGGTCTGGAAGGTGGCCTTCTCGCCGGACGGGCGGCGACTGGCTGGAGTGTCGGCCGACGGCACGACGCAGGTCTGGGACGTCGCCAGTGGTCGGGCGCTGCCGATGCTCCGCGGTCATCGCGACCAGGTGTGGGGGGTGGCCTTTACCCCGGATGGCCGCTCGCTCGTGACCGGATCGTGGGACGGCACCGCGCGGCTCTGGGGCGTGACGGCCGAGCAGATCGCGCGGCGGCGGGCGGCGGTCGCCGAGTGACGTCGACGCGGTGTCGAGGCACCCGGGTGCAAGGCGACCGCGAGGCGGAAACCAATCACCCCGAGGCAAGCACGTCGGCGAGGGTCTTCTGGAGGACGGCGGCGCTCGCCTTGAGGGCCTGCACCTCCTTCGGCCAGAGGTCGATCTCGAGCGTCTGCTCCGCGCCCGAACGGCCCACGACCGTGGGCACCGACAGGGCCACATCGCGCAGCCCGTAGCAGCCTGACTGGACCGTCGACACGGGCAGCACCCGCTTGGAATCGAGGGCGATCGCGTGGATCACCTCGGCGATCGACACGCCGACGGCGAATCCCGCGCCGGTCTTCTTCTTGATCATCTCCGCACCGCTCGTCTTCGCCCGCTGGAAGATGTCGGCACCGAGTTTGGGCGAGAAGCCCGGAAACTTCTCGAGGGGCAGGCCCGCGACGCTCGCACTCGACCACACGGGCACCATGCTGTCGCCATGCTCGCCGAGGATCATGGCCTGCACCTGCGTGGCCGGGCACTTCAGGTTCAGCGCGAGCAGGGCCCGGAAACGGAGCGTGTCGAGGAGCGTGCCCAGGCCGACGACGCGGCCCTTGGGCAGACCGAGCTCCTTCTCGGCCAGGTAGGTGAGGATGTCGACCGGATTCGAGACGACGAGCACGATGGCGTCGCGACGCATCCCCTTCGCCTGGATCTCGCCGAGGATCGAGCGAAACAAGACCACGTTGCGGTTGATGAGCGCCAGGCGGCTCTCGTCGGGCTTCCGCCGCAGGCCCGCCGTGATGCAGATCACGTCGGCGTCGGCGAGGCACTCGTAGCCCCCCGCCCGGATCACCTGGTCGGCGATCGCCGGGGCCCCGTGCATCATGTCGAGCGCCTGGCCGTCGGCGAGATCCGCATTGGCGTCGACGATCACGATCTCGTGGACGATGCCACCGAGTTGGAGTGCGAAGCCCGCCGAGGAGCCCACGATTCCGCCGCCGCCGATGATGCCGACCTTCATGATGAGTCTTTCAGGAAAGAGCGATGCTGTGGTCAGGACCCCGGGCGTGACCCGGCCGGAAGTGGCCTGTCACGCGGACATTTTGATCCCGAGCTGCTTGCAGACCTGCTCGGTCACGACCTTGATCAGGGCTTCGGTGTCGAGCCCGGATGGCATGACGGCGCGGGTGGCGTTTTCCGGGTCGGCGCCCATCGGGGGCGGCGCGTCGAAGGCCTTCCGCGTCACGCCCGTCGTGCCCCAGCTGGTCCGGAACACGTCGTTGGCGCAGATGTCGCAGTTCTCCATGTCCTTCTCGAGGCGGGGATCGGTGTAGCCCCACTTGGCCTTGAGATCGAGCAGCTCCTTGGTCTCGGTCTTGGTGAGGTAGGTGACGCGGCCAAGGTCCTTCGAGAGCATGAGGATCCGGCAGTAGGCGTCGAGAATCTCGGTCCACCAGTAGGCCTTCTCGACCGTCTCACCGAAGCTCACGGTGCCGTGATTTGCGAGGATCACGACGTTCGACTTTTTCACGAACGGCTTCACGGTGTCGGCGAACTTCTGGCCGCCGGGAGTCTCGTAGCGGGTGATCGGCACGTCGCCGAGAAACACCTCGACCTCGGGGAGCACGCACTGCGGGATCGGCTCCCGGGCCACGGCGAAGGCGGTGGCGTGGGGCGGGTGGCAGTGAACCACCGAGTTCACGTCCGGCCGCTCCTTCATGATGGTCAGGTGCAGGAGGATCTCGCTCGACCGCTTGCGGTTGCCGGCGATCTGCTTGCCCTCCATGTCGACGATGCAGAGGTCGGAGGGCTTCATGAAGCCCTTCGAGATCATGGTGGGCGTGCAGAGCACGGCATCCGGGCCGAGCCGGAAAGAGATGTTGCCATCGTTGCCGGCCGCGAAGCCCTTGGCGTAGATGCGGCGGCCGATGTCGCAGATTTCTTCCTTGAGCTGGTTGAGCGACTTGTCGGTGGTCTTGGGGGTGATGTTCGCCATGGTTGCTCCTTCGGGGTTCGTGTCCTAACGATTCTTGCCCACGCTGCGGCCTGCGGCCGGTTTGCGGGCGGGCGAAATACTTCCGGGCACGGAAGTCGTGACGGCTGGATGGGTCATGCGGGTCGTGAGGCGATCTCGAGGTGGTCGATCAGGGCGGCGATGTAGGCGTCGACGGGCTTGTCGAGCGGGCGGAACGGCTGGGCCGCCTCGCCCCCCTCGCTGAAGGCGACCAGTTGGCCGTCTCCAGCTCCCAGGTCGTCCCAGGCCACCAGCGGCTCGGCTGGGCCGTCGCCGGCGGCCAGGTCGCCCGTCGACAGGGGCACGACGAGCCGCAGCACGCCGCCCCGCATCGTGGGGTGGGGCTCGACGAGCGTTACCGTGCCGATCGTTTTTCCGAGTCGCATGGAATTCAGTGGGTGTGGGTCTTGCAGCCGCAGCCGGCCGGAGCGGCCTGGAGTTCGGTGGGGACGGGGGCCGACGGACGGCGATGAAAGTCGATGCAGAGGCGATCGAGCGCGCCCCCGGAGAACGCCGCCGGGTCGATGATCAGCAGGTTGGCTGCGGCGTCGGCGGCGGCAGAGGCGATCGCCGCCGCATCGCGACCGGTCACCGCTCGCAGGCTCGCCGACCGATTTGCCAACACCAGGGCCACCGCCGGCCTCGACGTGAGCAGCACGCCCAGGGCGGCATCTCGGGAGGCATGGCCCGCCAGCGCGGCGACCACATCGGCGAGCCCGGAGGTGGGGAGTTGCTGGGCTCCCGGGATCGCACGGGCAATCGCGGACGTGCGGGCGGATGCGTCGCTGCGGCATGCCGCCTGAGCGATCACGAACGGCCGCGACGCGACGGCGGGGGTGGCGGGCCCGCCGCGGACGATCGTGATCCCGCGTTCGCGGGCCCGGTCGGCGGCCGAGGGGGTGATCACGGCAGTGGCCACGGCCGACACGGCCTGAACGCCGGCCGGCACCCGCTCGATCATGGCGAGCGTGATCACCCGCTCCGTGATCGCGGCGCCGGCCGCTGCGGCGGGCGTCGCAGTCGCTGCGGCGGGGACCGGCGGCGCTGCCGATCGCGGGGCGGCAGCCTGGCCGGCCTGGATCCGCCGGACCACCTCCGCCACGAGGGCTTGGATGGCGGCGGCGTCGAGGGTGTGTGGGGTGCTCATGCGTGCGGCTCGCTCAGGGCGTGTCAGGGAGGGCGATCGTGCTCCAGCGGGCCGGCGTGGCCTCGCTCTTGAGAACGTCCCGCAGGAGGCGGCCGTCGCTCGTGATCACCACCACGTCGCCGACGCTCGCCGCCACCGTGTCGATGGCGATCTGGGGGTCGCCATCGGGCGTCCGGCGGTCGGCCATGAGCGGCTGCGTGATGAGCAGCCGCGCGCCGGCGAGCGACGGGTGCTTCACCGTCGCGGTCGCCGTGCCGATGATCCGGGCCAGGTGCATGAGGAGCGTCGCTCTGGAGGGTTTCGCGGGGGATGGGAGATCAGGAGCGGACGGCCGCCGGGCTGCCGAGAATCCGCAGGTCATCGACGAGGGTGCACCGCCGCTGGCGAGTGAACGTCAGCGGTGTCGTCACGCCCTCGCCGGTGGGCGTGGCGATCGAGAACGAGAGGTAACCCTCGCCGCCGAGGCCGAGGCCGGCGACGCTTGGACCGTTCTTCACGAACAGCGTGGTGTCGAGCAGGCGGCCCATCTTCGTCATCGTGCGGACGTCGTTGGAATGAATGATCGCCGTGTGGCGGAAGCCATGCTCGCTCTCGTGGGCGAGGCGGATCGCCTCGTCGGCGTCGCGGCAGCGGACGAACGGCACGAACGGCATCATCTGCTCGGTGGGCACGAACGGGTTTGCGTTGTCGGTCTCGCCGAAGAGGAGTTCCACGCCGTCGCCGCCGGCGGCTCCGGCGGCCCCTGCCAGCACCGAGGCGTCCTGGCCGATGAAGTCCTTGCAGGGAACGAGGTGGCGATGCTCCCCCTCGCCCGTCATCACCAGCGCCCGCTTCGTGAGCGCGTCGACCTGGGAGCCCGAGAGCCGAAGCGCCCCGGCCCGCTCCATCGCCGCCATCATCCGGTCGAAGACGCTCGCCACCACGAACACCTGCTTCTCGCCGATGCAGAGGAGGTTGTTGTCGTAGGCCGCGCCCGCGATGATCGACCGGGCCGCGTTGTCGAGGTCGGCGGTCTCATCGACCACCACCGGCGGATTGCCTGGGCCGGCCACGATCGCCCGCTTGCTCGACTGGAGTGCCGCCTTCGCGACCGCAGGACCACCCGTCACGCAGATCAGCTTCACGCCGCGGTGATTGAAGAGCTGCCCGGCCGACTCGAGCGAGGGTTCGGCCACGAGCGACACGAGGTTGTCGATGCCGATGTCGCGGTGAATCGCGGCATTGAACCGCCGCACGCCCTCCGCCGCGACCTTCCGGCCGCTCGGATGCGGGTTCACCACCACCGTGTTGCCCGAGGCGATCATGTTGATCGCATTGCAGGCGATCGTGGGGAGCGAGTGCGTCACGGGGGTGATCGCGCCGATCACACCGAACGGGGCGTGCTCGATCACGGCCAGACCGTGGTCGCCGCTGAACACCTGGCTCTGCATGAACTCGACGCCCGGCACCTTCTCGCCGAGCACCTTCAGCTTCCCGATCTTGTGGTCGAGCCGGCCGATCTTGGTCTCGGCAAACTCCATGCGACCGAGCTCCTCGGCGTCGTCGATCGCGATCCGGCGAATGTGGGCGATCGCCTTTCGGCGTCCTTCGATGCCGAGCCGCTCGAGCTGCTCGAACGCCTCGGTCGCGGCGCGGACGGCCTCGTCGACGCTTCCAAAGACTCCGTTGGCGCCGGCAAACGAGCCGGAGGCCGGAGCCGACGGGATGGCTGCGGGGCGGGCCGCACCGGAGGCGGTGATCTCGGCGAGCACCTGGCGGACGATGGCGGCGATGTCGGGCGTGGCGGTGGACATGGTTGGGTTCACTTCCTGCTGAAGACTTCCTTGCCCTCGACGCGGACGGTGTCGACGAGGCCGATCACGACGGCATCGATGGGCAGAGACTTGGTTTCGGGGGTGAGGCGGGCGCTCGAGCCCTGGGTGACGAGCACGAACTGCCCCTCGCCGGCGCCGAGCGTGTCGACGGCGATGAAGGTGCGGCCTGTCGAGACGAGCGTCGACCGCGTCTTCTCATCGAGGCGGTACGGCTCCACGACGAGCAGTTTGTGGCCCGTCATCGACTCGGTCTTCTGCGTGGCCACGACCGATCCGGTCACCAGTGCGACGAACATCAGGCACCCTTTTCGTTCTTGGTTCCGCGGGCCGCCGCCAGCAGGTCACGCGCCTGCCGGGCGACGATCAGCTCCTCGTTGGTGGGAATCACCCAGATCGCGACCCGCGACGAGGCGGCGTGGATCGCCCGTTCTCCGGCGGACGTGGCGGCGTTCTTGGCCGGGTCGAGCGCGACCCCGAGATCCTCGAGGCCCGCCACGACCGCCGCCCGGGTGAGCGGTGAGTTCTCGCCGATGCCCCCCGCGAAGCCGATCGCATCGAGCCCGCCGAGTTCGACGATCCCGGCGCCGAGCCAGTGACGGATCGACGCCACGTAGACGTCGATCGCCGTCTTCGCCCGGCCGCTGCCGGCTGCGGCAGCCTCTTCGAGGTCCCGCATGTCGCCCGACGTTCCGGACATCCCGGCGAGGCCGGCCTTGCCGGAGAGTTCGACGAGCAGCTCCTCGAAGCCACGCCCGGTCGCCTTCGCCACGTGCAGGAGCGCGAAGGGATCGAAGTCGCCGGCCCGATTGTTCTGGGGAAGCCCCGACTGCGGGCTCATCCCCATCGACGTGCCGACGCTCTTGCCGTCTCGGATCCAGCAGACGCTGCTCGAACCGCCGAGGTGGCAGGAGATCGCGCGGCGTCCGCCAGGGACGAGCGCGCCGAGCCGCTCGGCGACGAACCGGTGGCTCGCCCCGTGAAAACCCCACCGCCGCACGAGGTGCTTGTCGACCCAATCGGTCGGCACCGCATAGAGGGCGTTGCGGTCGGGGATCGTGGCATGGAAGCCGGTCTCGAAGGCGGCGACGAGCGGAACGCCCGGCATCCGCTCCCCGAGCAGCCGCATCGCCCGCACGTAGGGAGGATTGTGGGCCGGCGCGACCGCCGACATCTCCTCCATCGCCGCGAGCACGTCGGCCCCCACCCGCACGACCCCGCTCACGCGGCCGCCGTGCACCGCCTTGAATCCCACCGCCGCCACCTCGTCGACGCTCGTGAGCGGGCCGCCGTCGGCGGTGAGCTGCTCGAGTGCCGCCTGGAGGGCGACGGCATGATCCGCAACGGCACACACGTTCTCGATCCCGCGGCCGCCGATCGTCGCGTAGACGCGGCTCTCGGCGGCCCCGATCCGCTCCACGCCGCCGCGCGCAAGCTCCCGCTCGGCACCGTCTCCGCCGGCCTGTTCGGGCAGGTCGAAGAGTCGGTACTTGAAGCTCGTGGAGCCGAGGTTGGCGACGAGGATCTTCATGCGAGGAACGCCGCCACGAGGCTGTCGGCCGGACGCGGAATGACGTGGCTGGCGACGAGTTCGCCCACCTGCTGGGCCGCGTTCGCACCGGCCTCGACGGCCGCCCGCACGCTGCCCACGTCGCCCTGCACGATCGTCGCCACGAAGGCGTTGCCGATGCTGACCCGCTTCAAGATCTTCACGTTGGCCGCCTTGGCCATCGCGTCGGTGGCCTCGACGAGGCCCACGAGTCCCTTGGTTTCCAGAATCCCGATCGCCGTGTTCATCAGATGTCCTTTTGAGAAATGGGGGAAGTTCAATCGATCCGTTTGAGTGCCGCTCGTCCGCCAGAGGCCGCTCAGGCCGTCGGCAGCACGATCTGCAGGTCTTCGTGCGGACGCGCGATCACCTGCACGCTCACCACCTCGCCGATCCGGCCGCCGGCCGCCGCACCCGCGTCGGTCGCCGCCTTGACCGCGGCCACGTCGCCCGAGACGAACGCCGTCACGAGCCCGCTGCCGATCTTGTCCCAGCCGATGAACGTGACGTTCGCGGCCTTCATCATCGCGTCAACCGATTCCACGAGGGTCGTGAAACCCTTCACCTCGATCATGCCGAGGGCTTCCGCATGCTTCGCCATCTGTCGCTCCCTTGGATACTCGAACACTCTTCCAGCCTTCGCGGGGGTCTCCCCGCGGACCGCACCGGCACGCGCCGGCTTCACGGTCGAGTCTCGTCGTGTCGTTCGCTTCGCAGCCTTCTTCTTGGCCATGGTGTCTCGTCAGCTTTGTCGGATCAGCTCCACGCCGGTGGCGTGGTCGAGGTCGGCGGCGTTGCCCTCGTCGGTGTCGATGTGCACCTCGAGCTTGCTGGTGACATCGGCCCGCACGAGCAGGTCGCGAAACACGGTGCCGCAGGAGCCCTTGATCGCCAGGCTCATCCGGTCACCGTCCTTGACGCCGAAGAAGTCGGCGTCGGCAAAGCTCATGTGCACGTGCCGCTCGGCCCGGATCACGCCCTCGCCGAGTTCGATCGCGCCCGCCGGCCCGACCAGCACGCAGCCGGGGGTGCCGGCGATCTTGCCGCTGGCCCGCACCGGCAGGTCGATGCCCAGCGAGATGCCGTCGGTGAACGCGAGCTCCACCTGAGAGGCCTTGCGGGTCGGCCCGAGCACGCGGACGGTCGGCAGCATCTTTCGCTTGGGGCCGACGAGCATCACGGTCTGCTCCGCCGCGTAGAAGCCGTCCTGATAGAGGTTTTTCATGGGGGTGAGCGTGGCCCCCGGGCCGAAGAGCTTCACGACGTGCTCGTCGGTGAGGTGGCAGTGGCGGGCCGAGATGCTCACCACGAGCTTGGGCTCCGCCTTCGGCGCGACGGCGGCCTGCGACGGGGGCGTACCCCGGGAGGCGAGCACGATCTCGCGGACGATGCGGGCCACGGCCGTCTGGTCGAGGTCGGCCATCGAGCCGTTGAGGGAGGGAAACGACACGGACATGAGGGGTATCTCAGGCGTGGCGGCGGCGCCGCGGGGAGGAACGGAGCTCGCGATCGCCCTCGGACTCGTCCGGGACGCTCGCGGTCAGGAGTTGCGTGGAGGCCGCGGCGATGGTCTGCCGCCAGTCGTTGCCCAGGCCTTCGTCGGAGACGACGACGTCGATCTCCGACAAGGGGGCGACGAGCGTCAGGCTCTTGCGGCCAAACTTGGAGCTGTCGGCGACGACGATCACCCGCCCCGCGGCCCGGAGCATCGCCTGCTCGGTCTCGGCAAGAAGAAGGTGGGCGTTGAAGAGGCCCTCTTCGGCGATTCCGGCTGCCGAGAGCACCGTGGTCGTGACGTGCAGCCGGCCGAGCAGCTCGTTGGCGTAGGGCCCCAGGCAGACGCCCGTGCGAGGCGAGACATAGCCGCCGAGGAGCACGAGGTCGCTTCGCGACTCCGAGGCGAAGAGGTTGGCGACCGGGAGGCTGTTGGTGACGACCTGGAGCGACCGGCCCACGAGGAGCCGGGCCACCTCGTAGGTGGTGGTACCGCCGTCGAGCAGCACGGTCTCGCCGTCGGCGATGATCTCGGCGGCCGTGGCGGCGATCGCCCGCTTGGCCGCCCAGTGAGCCGGCTGCCGTTCGTCGAACTCCGCGAGCCGAGGCATGCCGCCGGCGTAGAGCACGCCGCCGTGGGTGCGACGCGCCGAGCCCTGTTCTTCGAGGGCATCGAGGTCACGCCGCACGGTCGACTCGGAGACGCCCAGTTCCCGCACGAGCTCCTCGAGCGCAGCGAATCCACGGACCCGAATCAGGTCGAGGAGTCGGCCGCGGCGTTCGTGGTTTTGCGTCGTTCCGGTCATCAATGCACGAATAATATCGTTCGGTGCCGCCCTTGTAAAGGGTTTCTGGCATCGCGAGAGCGTATGCTTTCAGTCACGTGCGTGTTTCCAGTCACCCTGGGCATGATGCGGCAGTTTTTCGTTGAGATTGCCGGCTGGCAAATCTCTGCCGCCATGATGCTACGTCCCATCCTGGTGGAAAGTGAGCGTTTTCACCATGAAATCCGCGCGACTCGGTCACGCCAGCGCCCCCTAACCGGCACAATCGGCATCCATGGCCGTTCTTTGTCATCGTCTTCCGACCGCTCCCTGGCGAGCCCTTTCCCCGCCGGCGGCGGCCATCGCCGAGGTCGCCGGGAGTGCGCTCGAGGCCGCATTGGCGTCTCTGCTGGAACGCTGTCGTGGTCACGGCGGCTTCGTGCCGCGGTCGCCGCGGGGCGTCTTGGTGCCACATGACCGGTCGCGGCAGCGGGTCTGGATGGCGACCACGGAGGCGGGCGATCCCGTGGCGGCGATCTGCCTGCGCGGTTGGGGCGACGGGATCGGAGCACGCTGGTCGATCCCGCTCGTGCTCGTCGATCCGCGGTTTCGGCGTGGCGGGCTGGCCGCAGGCCTCGTTCGCGAGGCGCTCGCCGCCGCCGAGAGCGAGGGTGCCGCGGTCGTCTTCGCCGAAACACGGTCGACCTGGGAGGCGGCGAGCACGTTCTGGTCCGCCTTGGCTGATCGCCTGGCGGACTGAGCCACGGACCGGGTGGGGCCCCCCGGACCTGATATGCTCGCGGCAGTGGTGGAACGTGGCCGCTGCCGCGGCACTAGGGAGGCACGTGATGGCGGAATCACCTCGGCAGGAGTTCGAAAGGGATCTCGAGCGGGTGAGGGACCTTCACGAGGAACTCGCGCGTGGCGCCGGCGGCACTCCGGGCGGCACTTGGCTCTTCTTCGTCGGGCTGGTGCTCGCGGCGGCCGGCGTCTGGTTTTTTCTGAGCAACGTGCACGTCGTGACCAGCCCGATCGGCATGGTGTCGGGCCTCTTCAACCGGGGCGTGTTCGGCGACGGGCAGCCGGCGATGAGCACGGGCATCGTCTTCGCGCCGATCTTCGTCGGGCTCGTGCTGCTCTTCTACGACGCTCGACTGAAGTGGGGATGGGCGCTCTTCTACGTGGGGCTCGCCATCATCGTGATCGAGATCCTCAGCCGCATCCAGTTCCTGATGAACATGCGGACGAGCAACCTGCTGCTCATGCTCGGCATGGTGGCCGCCGGCATCGGCATGATGCTGCGTAGCTTCCGCGACATGTCGTCGGCGGCAGGCAGCGGCGGCCAGCCCCCGACGGGCCCATAGGCCGGCCTGCCTCGGTCAGCCGAGCCGTTCGCGGAGCCAGAGACCGGATCCCAGGAAGGCCGCCCCGCTCGCGAGCAGGTTGATGCCGATCAGCGTGCCGAGGAACACGCCCGACTGCTGAGTCGGGCTCATGAGCAGCATCCCGCCGAGCACGGCTGTGATCAGGCCGTCGGCGAGAACCCAGCCCCAGGGAAAGTCGCGGGGCAGCGAGAATCCCGCCGTGAGTTTCGCCGCCGCCTCGAAGAGCAATACGAGGCCGACGAACGTCGTCATGGCGTGCACTCCCTCGGCTGGTATCGCCAGCATCGCCGTGCCGGCGACGAGCGAGAGGCCGCCGCAAAGGACCGTGAGCCAGAACCCACGCCAGGAATAGGTGCTCGCCGCCGCGGCAAGCTGCGTCACGCCGGCCGCGAGCAGCGAACCGGCGACCATGAAGTCGACGAAGGTCGCGGCGGCCCACGGCACCGCGATCGCGAGAATACCGAGGAGCGTGAGCGACCCGCCCAGCCAGAGAAGCCGTGACTTCAGCTGCGAGCCGATTCCGTGGTGATGGTGCGCGTGATCCATGGCAGACCCTTTGAGTTCCTCGGCTTCGGCGGGCTCTTGATGCCGTCGGTTGTACACCGCGGACCGCTGTTTGGGCGACTCCGGGGTCCTCAGGCCGCCCCCAGCCCCTCCATCCGTCTCCACGCGCTCATCTGCCCGAGGTGCATCATCATGTGCCCGCCACAGTAGAAGGCCTGAGCCGACCCGATCGTCGGAAAAAGCTCCTTCATCCGCCCCTCGGCGGGATTCGGCTGATCCAACGTCGAATCGGACGTGCTGCGGAGGGCGCCGATCGTCATCCGATGCCCCTCGAGAAAGAACGCGACGATCTGATCGAGGGCCGGGTAGAGATCGCCGTCGACGTCGTCCACGCACTTCGCGTCCTTGGAGAACGCCAGCTCGAAACCATCCGGGACCGGCGGGGCGGGATGGCCGATGAGGCGGAGGATCTTCGGAGCGTAGAGGCTCAGGTGACCATAGATGAAGGCCGGATGGTTCGACTCGACCACCACGCCCCCGGGCACGGCAAACCGGCCGGCACGGTCCGCCGGAACGTTCTTGAGGAGCCGCTCGGCGTAGCCGAGCGAGAGTTGCAGCGAGTCGGCGATCACGTTGCCGAGGGATCGGGGCATGGCATGGCTCCAGGGGAATCGTCAGTGGGCTCGATGACTGGCGAACAACGAGATCGCGTCGGGCAGGGCGTCGCACTCCGCCGCGAACACGCGGGCGGCGAGCGACTCGGGCGTGTCGTCGGGCAGCACCGGCACCGTCCGCTGCAGGAGGATCCGGCCATGATCGTACTCTTCGTCGACGAAATGCACGGTGCACCCCGAGATCGTGCACCCGCGGTCGATCACGGCCCGGTGGACGTGCATCCCGTGGAAGCCCTTTCCGCCGAACGCCGGCAGCAGCGAGGGGTGGATGTTGATCACGCGGCCGGCGAAGTCGGGTGGGATGCAGACCAGGTGCAGAAAGCCCGCCATGACCACGAGGTCGGGCCGCACGCTCCGGCACACAGCGAACACCTCCTCGCTCCAGGCATCGATGGGCCGCCCCTTGGGCGACAGGACGTTGACGCCAACGCCGGCGGCGGCGGCGATGCGCACTCCCCGGACATCATTGCGGCTGGAGACCACCCTCTCGATCGTCGCTGCGAGCCGGCCGGCCGCGATCCGCTCGATGAGATTGTCGAGTGTCCGCCCTGATCCCGAGAGCAGCACGGCCAGCCGCAGCGGCGGCCGGGCAGGGGCATGCGACGTCATCGTGTCTCGCCCGATCCGGCCTTCGCAACGGCGATCGCGAGTGGATGGCCGTCGATGTCGTGCTGCTGGGCATCCGCCGGAGGCGATCCGAAGGTCACGCCTGTGGCGAGCGTCTCGCCGGCCACGTAGTCGCGGTGTCGCTCGAGGGCGTCCCGCAACTCGGCCGACTCGGTCGCGAGCACGAGGTCGATCCGGTCCGTGAACTCGAGGTCGAGCGCCTTGCGCTGCGTCTGGATGACGTGCACGACCTCGCGAACGAGGCCCTCGGCGACGAGGGCCGGGGTGAGGTCCTTGGCGATCACGACGACGGCCCGCGGGCTCTCGGCGGCGGCCCAGCCGGGCTTGGCGGTGGTCCGGACGAGGACGTCGTCCTTCTCGATCACGGCGACACCGCCGCCGGCGAGCGGCACCTCGGCCCGGCCCTGCGAGGCGAGGGCGGAGAGCAACGCAGACGCATCAGCCTTGGCGAGCGCGTCGCGGGCCTTGGGAAGATCCTTGCCGAGCTTCGGCCCGAGCTTCTTGAGGTCGGGCAGGATCGACCGCGTGATGTAGCGGTCGGGCTCCGCACACACCTCGAACTGCTTGACGTTGAGCTCGTCGCAGACGAGGTCGGCGTGGGACTGGAGCCAGTCGGAATCGCCCGGGAGCGTCTCCGCGAGCACGACCTCCACCTTTTGAAGCGGCTGGCGAACCTTGAGCTTCTCCGCGGCGCGGGCGGCGCGGCCGAGCGAGGCCACGTCGCGGACCACGGCCATGCGGCGGACGAGATCGCGGTCGACGAGCGATGCGTCGCCAACGGGATAGTCGGTGAGGTGCACGCTCTCCGGAGCCCGCCCCCCGAAGGCCGCCCCGGCCAGATTCCGCCAGATCGCCTCGGTGGTGAAGGGCACGAAGGGCGCGGCGAGCCTCGCCACCGTCAGCAGCGTCTCGTAGAGCGTCCAGTAGGCGTCGAGCTTCTCCTGGTTGGTGTCGGGCCCGCCGTCGGCCCGCCCCGCAGCCCAGAAGCGGTCGCGGCTGCGGCGGACGAACCAGTTGCTGACCGCATCCACCAGCGCGGAGAGGTCCTGGGCCGCGCCGAAGTGATCGTAGGCGTCGAGCTTGCTGGTCATGGCGGCCGCGGTGGCGTTGAGCTCCGAGACCATCCAGCGGTCGAGTTCGCCCCGCTCCGCAACCGGCCGATAGCCACGGGCACCCGCCAGGTCGGCCGCGGCGAGCATGCCGGGATCAGCGAGCACGGCACCCGGATCGAAGCCGTCGATGCGGGCGTAGATCACGAAGAACGAATAGACGTTCCAGAGCCGCAGGAGGAACTCGGGGATGCTCTCCTTGATCGACCTCTCGCTGTAGCGGATGCTCGTCCACGGCGCCTGGCCGGCGAGGAAGAACCAGCGGAGGGCGTCAGCGCCGTACTTGTCGAAGATCTCGCCGGGCTCGCGGTAGTTCCGCTTGCTCTTGCTCATCTTCTGGCCGTCCTCGCCGAGCATGTGGCCGAGGACGATGCAGGTCCTGAAGGGATGCGGCCAGGGCCGATCGCCGTTTCCGAACAGGAGCGTGCTGATCGCGAGCTGGCTGTAGAACCAGCCACGGGTCTGGTCGATTGCCTCCGAGATGAAGTCGGCTGGAAACTGGGCCTCGAACTCAGCCTGCCCACGGTGCGGCCAGCCCCACTGGGCGAACGGCATCGCGCCGGAGTCGAACCAGCAGTCGATGACCTCCGTGACGCGGCGCATCCGAGCCCCCGCCGCAAATGGCGAGTCGTAGGTGACGGCGTCGATGTAGGGCTTGTGCACCTTGAGATCATCGGACAGTTGCGGGTTCACGGCCTTGGCCTTCGCGAACACCTCGACACCTGCCACGCCCGGCTTGGTGAGCAGATCGGCATACGACCTGATCGCCTCGGCTCGGCCCGTCTGCTCACACACCCAGATCGGCAGGGGCGTGCCCCAGTACCGCTCGCGGGAGAGCGCCCAGTCGACATTCGTCTCCAGGAAGTTGCCGAACCGGCCATCCTTGATGTGTTCCGGCAACCAGTCGATCGCGGCGTTGTTGGCGAGCATCTGGTCGCGGAACTGGCTCGTGCGGATGAACCAGCTCTGCCGCGGATACTGGATCAGCGGATCGTTGTCGGCCCGCCAGCAGAACGGGTAGTCGTGGACGTACTGCTCCTGGTGCACGAGCAGGCCGCGGCCGCGGAGGTCGCGGGTGATGTCGCGGTCGCAGTCCTTCACAAACCGGCCGCTGCCCATGCCGAAGGCGTCGGTGAAGGTGCCGTCGGGGGCGACCGCGTTGATCAGCGTCGGACCCTGTCCCGCATTGAAGCGGGCCTGCTCGGCGACGAGCACCGTGTAGTCGACCTCGCCGAAGGCGGGCGCGATGTGGACGATGCCCGTGCCCGAGTCGGTGGTCACGAAATCCGCCGCGACCACCCGCCACGCGACCGGCTCCGCGCCGCCGGCAGCCAGCAGGGCGGTGGCCGGCGGCCCCGGCTGGCGAAAGGTGTCGAACGGCGGCAGGTAGCTCCGCCCCACGAGATCGGCTCCCTTGAACCGGTCCACGACCTCCAAGTCCTTCTTGAGCTTCTCTCCGAGACAGGCAGCGAGCGGTTCCGCGACGACGTATTCGGAGGCGTCGGCGGCGGTCGGATCCCGCAGCACGACGTAGTCGAGGTCGGCCCTGACCGCCGCGAACTGATTCGACGGGAGCGTCCACGGGGTGGTCGTCCAGGCCACGAGGCTCCGGCTGGTCGGCCGTCCGGCGCCGTCGAGCAGGGGGAACGCGACATAGACGCTCGGGTCGGCGACTTCCTTGTAGCCCTGCCCGACCTCGCCGCTCGAGAGCGCCGTGCCGCCCTGCGCCCACCACCAGACGATCTTGTGACCCTGGTACAGCAGCCCCTTGTCGAAGAGTTCACCGAGCGCCCACCAGACGCTCTCGACGAAGGACTGGTGGTAGGTGACGTAGGCCTTGGAGAGATCGATCCAGAAGCCGATCCGCTCCGTGAGCGCCTCCCACTCCTTCATGTAGCGCCAGACGCTCTCCTGGCACTTGTGGATGAAGGGCTCGACGCCGTAGGCCTCGATCTCGGCCTTGGAGTGGATGCCGAGCTCCTTGCAGACCTCCACCTCGACGGGCAGGCCGTGGGTGTCCCAGCCGGCCTTCCGCTCGCAGAACTGGCCCCGCATGGTGCGGTAACGGGGATAGAGGTCCTTGATCGTCCGGGTCAGGCAGTGGCCGGGATGGGGCATGCCGTTGGCCGTCGGCGGACCCTCGAAGAACACGAACCGCGAGGCACCACGCCGGCGGTCGAGCGACTTCGCATACGTGCCGCGGTCGCGCCACCAGGTGGCGATCGACGCTTCGAGGGCGGGAAAATCTGGCTGGCCGCGAACGGGGTCGAACATGGGAGACGACGAGGGAGCAGGGCAGGGGCCGGCACATCGGGCGTCGCGGCCGGAAAGCCCGAAATCCTACCGTGGCGGGCGTTGGCCCCACAGGGGACCACGGTGACCGACGGCCGCCACGGCCGGCGTTGTTTGCCGGGTGACGGCCGTTCGCCACGTGATCCGGCGACACGCCTACACTTTCGCAGCGGTCGGCCGCCCGGCAGCCGACGAGTTCGACCGACACGCGACGCCGATGCCACACCACCTGATCCTCGTCCCCACCGATCGGGAACGCCGCGTGATCTCGCCGCGGCTCGCTGGCGGCCTGGGCCCTGGCCACCGCGTCGAACTCTGCGGCTTCGGCATGGTGGCCGCCGCAGCCCGAACCTCGCTTCTCATCGCCGCAAGCGGTCCCTCGCGGGTGATCCTCGTGGGCATCGCCGGGAGCCTCGACGAGCGGATCCCGGTCGGCGAAGCCAGGCGATTCGACTCGGTCGCCTGCCATGGGATCGGTGCCGGCAGCGGTGCCGACTTCGTGCCGGCGGCGGTCATGGGTTGGCGGCAGTGGCCTGGCGACCCGCCCGATCCGGCGACCGCGATCGGCGACGTGCTGCCGTGCGGCCCCCCGGGGACTGCCTCAGGGCACACCGGGAACCTCCTGCTCACGGTGGCGTCGGCTGCGGGATGCCCGACGGAAGTTGCCCTCCGCCGACGACTCCACCCCGAGGCGGCCGCGGAGGACATGGAGGGATTCGCCGTCGCCGTGGCGTGCCGCCTGCACGGGGTCCAACTCGACATCGTGCGGGGCATCTCCAACTCGGCGGGCCACCGCGACCCTGCCTGCTGGCGGACGGACGAGGCCCTCGAGGCCGCCGCGGAGATCGTCCTGCAACTCATCGCTGAAGGCCCATGACACAGCGGATTCGACTCGGCATCTCCCCGTGCCCGAACGACACCTTCGCCTTCCACGGCCTGATGACACGGGCCGTCGACTGGGGTGGGCTGCAGTTCGATGTCGAGCTGCTCGACATCGAGCGGCTCAACGAGCGGCTGCTGTGCGGCGACTTCGACGTCTGCAAGGCGAGTTTCCACGCCGCGCTCTCGGTCGTCGACGACGTGGTCGTGCTGCCCAGTGGGTCGGCGCTTGGATTCGGAGTCGGACCGCTGCTGCTCGCCGCCGAAGAGGGCACCGCGCCCGCCACCGTGGATCAGCTCACACTCTGTCCCGGCCGGCACACGACCGCGGCACTGCTCTACGAGCTCTTTCACGGTCGCACGACCCGGATCGAGCACGTCGTGTTTTCCGAGATCATGCCTCGCCTGGCGACGCGGCGGGCCGACTTCGGCGTCTGCATCCACGAGGGACGCTTCACGTGGCCGAAGCACGGATTGTCGCTCGTGGAGGACCTGGGCAGCCGCTGGGAGGCCGAGACCCGGTGCCCGCTGCCCCTCGGCGGCATCTTCGCAAGCCGGCGGCTTTCGCTGGAAACCGTCGCCACGGTGCAGCGGGTCATCCACGATTCGGTGCGGTTCGCCCTTGCCGATCGATCCGCGGCGCTGCCGACGATGCGACGGCACGCCCAGGAGTTCGACGACGAGGTGCTGATGCAGCACGTCGAGCTCTACGTCAACGAGTGGACGACCGATCTGGGCGCGACGGGCGTGCGGGCACTGAGGGAGCTCTCGGCACGGGCGGCGGCAGCGGGACTCGGAGCCGGCGGCACGCTCGAGGTGCTCGCCGGGTGAAATCGCCGGCCGCGTTCACGGCCTGCCGGGCGATTCTCTATCATGCCGTGGCCGCCCGCCGAGAGGAGCCGACGGCCACGGCCGCACCACGAGACCATGACCGCCTTTCCCGCCCTCGACGGTTTCGTGCTGATCGTCGGCAACGCGCGGAGCGGGTCGACGCTGCTGGGCGCCGTTCTCGACGGGCATCCCCGCATGGTGATCGCCAACGAGACCGCGGCCTCGGCCACCTTCTGGCGCGGACTCGACCGCGCGGCCATTCTCGACGAGGTGCTGGAGAACGCCGAGCGGAACGCGGGTGCCGGCCGGCCCTCGGAGGGCTACTCGTATCAGGTCGGCCCGCCGCCGTCGCTCAAGAGCGACGTGCGGATCGCCGGCGACAAGGTCTTCAACCCTGCCACGCTCCTGCTGCACGGAGACCACGGGCTGATCCCCTCCCTCGAGGATCGGCTCGGCGTGCCGGTGAGGCTCATCTACGCGATTCGCAATCCGTTCGACACGATCGCCACGATGCATCGCCGCAGCGGAGCCCCGATCGCCGATCGGATCCGCTGGTACTTCATGCACTGCGATGCCGCGGAGGCGATCCGCGATCGTCTCCCTCCCGACCGCTTCACCGAGTGCCACCACGACGACCTCTTGTCCGCGGCCGAAGCCGAGGTGTCGCGGTTGTGCGGGTTTCTCGGGGTTGAAGTGGATGCCGAGCACGTGGCGGCGGTGCGGGCGACGCTCTTCGCGAATCCGAAGCGGACGAGGTCGAACGTGGCTTGGGGGGGACATGACCTGACCGCCATCAGGAACGGGATCGCCCGATTTCCCTGCCTGTCGAGGTACGCGGGCACGGCGGTCGAGTGATTCAGCGGCCGGGGCGTTTCTTGTGCACGCTATGATTGCGACACGCAGGCTCGAAGAAGACTCGTGGGCATTTCGGCCACTGGATCACGACCTTTGAACACGTTGAAAGCGTTCCTCGCGGCCTTGATTCTGGCACTCGCCGCCGACGCCCGTGCCGAGCGGCAGATGGAGAATCTCTCCCGCGGCATCGTCGCGGTGCCGCTCCAGCAGGGCGGGATGTTCGTCTCGTGGCGGCTGTTCGCGACCGATCCCGAGAGCGTGCGGTTCAACGTGTATCGACGGCAGGGCGACGCGTTAGCCACCTGCATCACCCCCGAGCCTCTGGCCACCGCGACGAGCGTGGTCGACGCGGGAGCCGACCCGGCGGCGGATCCCCATTACCACGTGCGACCGGTCGTCGACGGGGTCGAGGGGCCGGCGAGCCGCGAGGTGGAAGGCTGGCGACAGCGGTTCCTGGAAATCCCCGTGAAGCCGATCGAGGGCTACCGGCCGGGCGACGCGTCGGTGGGCGACCTCGACGGCGACGGGGAACTCGAGGTGGTGGTGCATCAGGTATCACGACCCCGCGACAACGGTACGGCGGGGGTGACGGGGGAGCCGGTGCTCGACGCCTACGAGCTCGACGGCACCTTTCTCTGGCGGATCAACCTTGGGCGGAACATCCGCGAGGGGGAGCACTACACGCAGTTCATGGTGTACGACCTGGACGGCGACGGCCGGGCCGAGGTGGCCTGCAAGACGGCCGACGGCACCGTCGACGGTGCCGGCACGGTGATCGGCGATGGCGAGAAGGACTGGCGGACGCTCCAGCCCGGTTCCAATCGCGATGGCCGGATCCTCGACGGCCCCGAGTACCTCACCGTGTTCGACGGTCGGACGGGCCGCGGCCTCGCGACCGTGGACTACGAGCCTGGAAGGGGGCCGATCGACGGCTGGGGGGGCATCGGCGGCAACGCCGGCAACGACGCCTACGGGAACCGATGCGACCGGTTCCTGGCATGCGTGGCCTACCTCGACGGCGAGCGGCCGAGCCTCGTCACCTGCCGGGGCGTGTACGGCCGGATCGCGATCGTCGCCTGGGACTGGCGGGCCGGGCAGCTGACGAGGCGTTGGTCGTTCGACACCGGGGTCAGCCGGCCACCGTACGACGATGCGTCGCCCTACTCGGGCATGGGTGGCCACTCGCTCGGCGTCGGCGATGTCGATGGCGACGGCCGCGACGAGATCGTCTACCAGGCGATGGTGGTCGACGACGACGGGACCGGCCTGTACACGACGGGCCTCCGCCACGGCGACGCGATGCACCTCGCCGACATCGATCCGGACCGCGCGGGTCAGGAGGTGTTCAGCGTCCAGGAGAACGAGGAGGAGGTCGAGCGATTCCAGACGCCGGGGGCGGCGCTGCGGGATGCCGCGTCGGGCGAGATTCTCTGGAGCCACAGCCCGATGGCCGACGTCCCCGCCGGACTCGTCGCCGACATCGATCCGCGGCATCGGGGATGCGAGGTATGGGGGGGGCCGGGTGGCCTCCGGGACGCCCGGGGCCGCGAGATCGGGCCTTCGCCCCGCGAGGCCGACTGGTGCATCTGGTGGGACGGCGACCCGCTGCGGGAACTGCTCACCCCGGGCCGCGACTGGAGCCGAGCATTCGGACCCCGTGGCCCGGTGCCGACGCCTTCCGCAGGCACGGGGGCTCGCCGGCGGCCGATCACGAGGATTTCGAAGTGGAACGGCGTGGCGGGCGACACGGAGCCGCTCTTCGAGTGCGATGCGGCAGGCGTTTCGCGGGGGCCGGCTCTGCTCGGCGACCTGGTGGGAGATTGGCGCGAGGAGATGCTGCTGGTGGCCCCCGGAGGCGAATCGCTGCGTCTCTACACCACGACGATGCCGACCGGCATGCGGCTCCCCACGCTGCTGCACGACCCGCAGTACCGCCTGGGCCTTGCCTGGCAGAACGTCGTCTACAACAAGCCTCCGCACCCCGGCTTCTTCCTCGGCCACGGCATGGAGAGACCCCCGCGGCCCGCCCTGCGGCTCGTCGGCGACGGCGAGGCCCTGTCGCGGCCCTGAAGCAGGCCGGCCGCCGCGGCCGCCGCTCGGAGATCCCGCGGTCGATGAACGCGGCATGAATTCCGCGTGAAGACGGCATGAAATCGGGTCGATCGGCGGTCCCCCGTGACCCGTTCGTTGCCCCTGGCCGTAGTCCGGGTGTAGTGATGCCCGAGGGCGGTGTGGTGGCGAGGTGAGGGTGGGGCGCGGTCCCTGCCCGTCGCCACGACGGAACGAGGCACTTGGTCACGACGAGGTGAACCATGAACCCGCAGGATGTCTTTCGTTCGTTGATGGGGCGGTTTCCCACCCGACAGCTCCGACGCAGCGAGTGCCGACGCCTCGGTCGCGTGTTGCGGCGTGCGACGAGCCGGTTCGCCCCCGAGTCACTCGAGCCGAGGGCCATGATGTCGGCGACTGTGACCGACCTCGCGGACGTCTCGACCGCCACGCTGGGCATCGAGCCGGCCGCGGCCACCGCGGTGCTGCCGACCACCTACCCGATCACGTGGGCATGGAATCAGAACCTCACGTTCAGCGAGTTTCATCCCGCCGTCGACGTGCTGGCCCTCGACTGGTTCAGCGGCTCCGAGCTTCGGCTCGTCGATCAGGGGGGCAGCGCGGTGCTCTCGATCCCGTCGATGCAGCAGTCGTATCGGCTGCTCGGCGTGCCCCTCGCGAGCCTCACGGCGGCCAACTTCACGTGCAAGGATCCCTCGGCAACCGCCTCGATCGCGGAGGCCCTCGCGGCGGCGACGCCTCCGGCGACCGATCCCGTCGTCGATCCGACACCGGCACCCACACCGGCTCCCACACCGACTCCGCCCCCTGCCTCGTCAGCCGGGAGAGTGGCATTCACGGTGGTTTCTGACTGGGGTTCCGGCTTCACCGGTGAGGTGGCGATCACGAACACCGGCACCGCGGCCGTCACCGACTGGACGGTCACCTTCGATTTCGACGGCGACATCTCGAGCATCTGGAACGGCACGATCGCGGGCCGGTCGGGCTCTACCTACACGGTGCGATCGGCCGGTTGGAACGCGTCGCTGTCCGCGGGTTCGTCAACGAACTTCGGATTCGTCGGCGGTCCCGGGGGGAGCCAGGCGGTGCTGCGGAACCTCATGCTCGTCGGGGCTGGGGCAGTGCCCACCCCCGATCCCACACCGACGCCAACTCCGACACCGACTCCGACGCCCACACCGACTCCAACCCCAACCCCAACTCCGACGCCCACCCCAACTCCGACTCCAACCCCCGATCCCGGCCAGACGCTCCTGCCGGGCGGTCTCAACTCGGGCAATGTGGGAGACCAACGGTGGGGCGAAGCGTACTTCGCACCCTACGTGGACATGGGCCTGTGGCCGGTCCCGAACCTCCTCGAGATTGCGACCACGCGGGGCGCGTCGCTGCTCAACCTCGGGTTTCTCCAGGCCACGCCGGACGGCAGGGCGGGCTGGGCCGGCCTGTCGGCGCTGACCCCGGATTCGCCGCATGAGCAGGCGGTGGCGATCAACCAGTCGATCAGGACCCTGCAAGCCGCCGGCGGCGACGTGATGATCTCGCTCGGCGGCGCGGCGGGCACGAGCCTCGCGGAGTGGCACGCATCGCGGAATCTCAGCGCCCAGGCCCTTGCGGCGGCCTACGTCGGAATCATCGACACCTACGGGCTGAGCCGCATCGACTTCGACATCGAGGGGGCGGCCGTCGCGGACGTGAAGTCGATCGCACTCAACAGCGAGGCCCTGCGGCTGGTGCAGCAGGCCCGCCCGGGGCTCGAGGTCTGGTACACGCTGCCGGTGCTCCCGACGGGGCTGACGAACGATGGCCTGAACGTGGTGCGGGCCGCGCTGCAGGCGGGCGTCGTGCTCGACGGCGTGAACGTGATGGCGATGGACTACGGTGAGTGGGCGGCCCCGACCAGCGGTCCCAATGCCCAGTCGATGGGCGCTTACGCGATCGCTGCGGCACGGGCCACTCACGCCCAGATGACGACGCTGTTCGCCGACCATGGCCAGGGATTCGCGTGGCGGCAGGTCGGCGTGACGCCGATGATCGGCGTGAATGACGTGCTCAGCGAGGTGTTCACGGTGGCCGACGCCCAGCTCCTCGAAGACTTCGCCCGCGACCAGGGCCTGGGCATGCTCTCGATGTGGTCCGTCGCCCGTGACAATCCCGGCACGCTCGGACAGGCCACGGCGATGGCATCAGGGCTGAGCGTGCCTGCCGGAGCCTTCAGCGGCGTGTTCAACGACTACGGAACGCAAAACGCCGTGACCGGGACCACTCCCACACCGACGCCCACTCCCACACCGACGCCTACTCCCACACCGACGCCTACTCCCACACCGACGCCTACTCCCACACCGACGCCCGGCGGGGAACTGCCGATCGCGGCCCACGACAAGATTCTGGCGGCCTACTTCCCCGAGTGGGGCATCTACGGCCGCAACTTCCAGGTGGCCGACGTCCCCGCCGCGCAGCTCACCCACCTCATCTACTCGTTTCTCAATCTCAAGAGCAACGGCGAGGTGGCCCTGTACGACAGCTTCGCCGCGGTCGAGAAGCGGTTCAGCGCCGCCGAATCGGTCTCCGGCGAGGCCGATCTCTGGTACTACCCGCCCGACGATCCGCGGTCGCAGCAGACCGTGTGGGGCAACTTCAACCAGCTGGCCCAACTCAAGGAGATGTATCCGCACCTGCGGGTGAGCATTGCGGTCGGAGGCTGGACGCTGTCGGGCCATTTCAGCACGGTCTGCGCCACGGCGGCCGGCCGCGAGACCTTCGCGAACTCACTGGTGAGGTTTCTCGACACCTACCGGATGTTCGACGGCATCGACTTCGACTGGGAGTATCCGGGCGGTGGTGGGCTGGAGGGCAACTCCACGAGCCCGAGCGACGGGGCCAACTACGCGAGTCTGCTCGGGCTGGTGCGGTCGAAGTTCGACTCCCTCGGCCAGCAGCTCGGCCGCCGCTACGAGATCTCCGTCGCCTCTCCGGCCGGCTACGACAAGATCGCCAACTTCAACCTCGCGGGGCTCGCCCCGAGCGTCGACTACTTCAACCTGATGGCCTACGACTTCCACGGCACCTGGGAGTCGACCACGGGCCACCAGTCCGCCTTCACGGGCGATGCCACGGGCTACGACGTGAAGACGGCCGTCGAGCTCTACCTCACCGCGGGCGTCGCCCCGGGGAAGATCGTGCTCGGGGCTCCGCTCTACACGCGGGGCTGGAGCGGCGTGGCCGACGGTGGCGACGGGGGCTATCTCGAGAAGGCATCGGGGGCGGCTCCCGGCACGTTCGAGGCGGGCGTCTACGACTACAAGGATCTGCTCGCCCAGGTCCGCGATCCCTCGAGCGGCTGGCAGCTCTACTGGGACGACACGGCGCAGGCGGCCTATGTCTACAACCGTTCGCAGGGACTGTACAGCTCCTTCGAGACGCCCACGTCGATCGCCCAGAAGGCCCAGTGGGCCGAGGACATCGGCCTCGGCGGCATGATGTTCTGGGACATCACCAACGATGCCGTCGGCTCGCCCGAGAGTCTGGTCCGCGCGGCCTACGACTCGTGGGTCCTCGACGACGACCTGGCCACGATCCGCAGCCGCTCGTCGCTCACGAGCGAGGTGATCGTGGGCGGCGACGGGGTGATCGGTCTTTTGCCGCCACTGGGTTGACCCATCCGGCCACACCGGCAACGACCATCAGCGGCCGATCAGGCCCGGCCGTCGCCGGGGTGCCGTGGACGTGCCCTCCCTCGTGACGGACTCGAGCGAGAACGCGACGAAGGCGAGATCCCGCGGCGAGGTTCCGGCCGTCGAGCCTCCGGAAACGGTGGTTTGCGCGGCATTCGTCCCGACCGCTTCCCCCTGCGAGGCGGTCGCCCGGTAAGGCGACTGGTCGAACAGGCCGGTGCCGAGGAAATCGGCGATGTCGAGGATGTCGACGATGCCGTCGTAGGTCGTGTCGCCCTGCGACCACGAGCCCGACGCCCCGGTATCGAACACCCCGCCTGCGAGCACGTTGGCCGCGTCGAGGATGTCGACCGTGGCGTCGAGATTCGTGTCGCCCGGCGCTGCGAAGACAAAGGTAAACGACCCGTCGCCGTTCTCGAGCCAGCCCACGCCCCTGGGCACCGAGTTCGCCATCGCCGCGGCGGCCTCCGACGAGACGATGCCGCCGGAGCCGTTCCAGGAGCCGTCGCCTCGGCCGGCTGCGAGCGAGGCAAGGACCAGCGCGACATCGAGGCCGGAGGTGACCGTGAGTTGCCCCAGACCCAGATCGACGAGCCCCTCACCGTGCAGGGAGGCCGCCGTCACGCCCGCCCCTCCCACGTCGAGCACGAGCGAAGCCCCCGCGGTCACCGAGATTCCTCCCGAACCAACCGCATCGGTGTTGCGGACGACGACGGCGCCCGCCTCCACGCTCACTCCGCCCGTGTGGGTGTTGGCCGCCCCGAGCACCAGGGTGCCCGCTCCCTGCTTGACGATGGCTTCGGCTCCGGTGCGGACGGTCGTGTCGACCTGGGTCTGCCCGGTGGGCACGTCGATCACCACGGATGGCGGCGCCGTGGGCCGCACGCCGAAGTTCGCCCCGATCGCATCCTCTCCCGCCGCCACCGTGACCAGCTGCGGCGTCGGCGGGGCGACGTAGCCGCTCCCCGGGGTGCCGTAGACGTTGATCGCCCACGAGCCGAACGTGCCGGTCGTGCCCGCGGTGAGGTCCGACACGGTCAGCGTCCAGGTGCCCGCCGCCGACTCGCCCCAGTCGCGCACGGTGCTGAACGTCCAACCGGTGAAGTGGTCGCCCGTGTCGCCGTGCGGCTCGGCGAGGACCGATCGCGTGCCCGAGGGTGAGGTGAGCACCACCTTCAGGTTGCCACGGGACGCATGCGTCGCCGAGAACGCGATCTCCACCGACTCGACGGTGATGTCGGCGCCCAGGGTGAACGAAGACGTGATGCCGGCGCTGGAGGCGTCCGGGATCGCGTTGCCCACGGTGATCGTCCCCGACGTGGCCGACACCTCCGGGGCGACGTTCGTCCACGACCGCGCCAACGCGACCGCCGCCGCCGCATCGACGACACCGAACCCGTACTTGTCGTTGACCCACCGGCCGGCCCCGTTGAGGCCCCAGCCGGCGTCGCCGGGGTCGTTCTTCCGGGCGGACCTCGCCAGCACGTGCTGGACGTCCCGCCAGCCGAGCGCGGGATTCGCCTCGAGCATCAGCGCCACCACACCGGCGACGAGCGGCGTGGCCGATGACGTGCCGCCAAAATCGTTGGCGTAGTCGCCACCCGACGCGGACGTCGCGGTGTTGTAGCCGAGGGTGCCGGTGCGATCGGTCGTCACGATACCGCCGGCGTCGGCGGTCGCGGAGCCGCCGCTGGAGGGCGAGGCGACGAGGATGTTGGCACCGGGCTCGCTGTACCACGACTGCCGGCCGGAATGATCCACGGCGCTCACCGCGATCGTGTAGCGGGAGTTGGCATAGCCGTCGTAGTTCGAGTTGTCGTTGGCATCGAGACCATTGCCCGCGGCCCAGACATAGATGCTGCCGAGGCCGCCCCGGCCGGTCGAGACCGCGTTCGCCAGGGCGGCACGGGTGAGCGGCCCGGGCGCTTCCAGCGTCATGCCGTCGTCGTTGGGCCCCCAGCTGTTGGAGTAGATGTCGATGTCCTGCAGGCGGTGCGTGAGACCATTCGCCTCCTGCTGGTCGGAGGTCGTCTGGGCGATCAGCCGGATGCCCGCAAGACCGGCGGCCGGTGCGCTGCCGGAAACCCCCAGCCCGTTGTTGCCCCGTGCCGCCGCCACGCCGGCGGCCGACGTGCCATGATCATCGCCGGTGCCGGGCGATGGGTCGCTGTCGTTGCCGTTGTAGTCGTAGCTCAGGTCGGCCCGAAAGTTCGCCGTGAGGTCGGGATGCGAACCCTGAACGCCGTCGTCGACGATGCCGATCACCACGCCACTGCCGGTGGCGGTGTCCCAGGCAGCCGGCAGCCTGGCATCCTCGCCCGCCGTGCCGCCGGACTGTGCCGTGTTCCGCAGGTGCCACTGATTGGCGAACAGCGGGTCGTTCGGAATCGACCTCGTGCTCTGCTGACGGACGGCGGGGGCGTGGGCCGCGCTGGCCGCGACTTCCGCCGTCGATGCCACGCTCACGAACGGCGCTGCCGCGGTCGACGCGGGTGACGTCTGCTCCCAGCCATCGCGACGCTCCAGCGTGACCCGATACGTCCCTGCCGCGAGCCCCGTGAACGCGTACGTGCCGTCGCTTCCCGTGACCAACCGGGGCTCCGCGGCCCCGAGCACGCCGTTGGCGTCCTGGTCGAGATACACCGTCCAACCGGAGAGCACGGTCTCGCCCTGATCGCGGATCCCGTCGCCGTCGCCGTCGTTCCAGACGATTCCCGCCAGCGACGCGGGCAGGGGAGGAACCGCGTCATGACTGCCGAGCCCCGACACGGTGTCGACCGCAAACATGGTCCATTCGCTCGCGAGCGTGGCGAACGTCGCGGGGTTGACGGTCACGCCGGCGGCGATCGACGACTTCCGACGGAGCGTGGCATTGGCCGTGGTGGCAGTGCCGTCGGTCCACGCGGCGCCCGGATCGCTGCCGATCACTCCGAAGATGTCGACGTAGGAACTCGTGGACAGCTTCCACAGCCCCAGCGCGTCGTCGCCATTGAACGCCGTCACCCCGCTCACGTACGACCCGACGCCCGCGGGCAGGGCGAGCACGGCCGAGGCACCGGCGAGCACGAGCGTGGCACCGGGGGCGAGTGTCGCAGGGCCGCCCGTCAGCGAGCCGAGCGACTGCGTCTGCGTGGCCGTCGCCGCCCCATTGGCAAACATCCGCACCTGGTAATCGGCGAGGTTTGCCGCCGCCGTGCCGCCGTTGTAGATCTCGAGATACTTGTTGTTGCTCGTCCCCTCGACGTACTCGCTGAAGAACAGGTCGCCGACCACGGGAGGGGGCGACGACGAGACCGTGAGCAGCTGCGACACGTCGGTCGCGGCCGTGTAGTTGCCGTCGCCGGCCTGGCTGGCCGTGATCGTGCACGTGCCCGCAGCCACGATCGTGACGGTGCTCCCCGAGACGGTCGCCACGGCTGGATTCGAGCTGGCGTAGCTCACCGCTAGCCCCGACGATGCCGACGCGGTCAGCGGAAACGGTGCAGCCCCGACCACCTTCGTGGGCAGCGGTCCGAACGCGATCGCCTGCGACGCCTTGGAGACCGAGTTGCCACTCGCCGTCGTCGACACCGTCTTCGGCGACGCCCCGCCGCCCGCGACCACGATCGATTGCGAGTCGTAGGTGCCGGCCGAGGCCGATGCCGCCAGGCGGGCATAGACGGTGGTGGTCGCAACCGTGCCAGACACGGGGGCGAGCGTCAGGCTGGATGAATAGCCCGTGGCGGCCGCCGTCGACACCTCGAGCCCGGCGGGAGCCGTCACCGTGACGCTGCCGGTGAGTCCGGTGCCCGACACGACGAACGTGGCGGACGCCGACGCCGCTCCGTACGTCGTCGTCAGCGCGGTGGTCAGCGTGCCCGGAGTGGCCGTGAGCGTCGGGGTCGCTGCCGCCACCGTGTCGTAGGTGTAGTCCGCGACGACGGGCAGGTGGTCGGAGAAGGTCGTCAGGTAGTTGAGCACCTCGCTCCGGTTGGCGAGCCCGGCGAGGGCCGTGCTGCGAGGATCGTTGATGTCGCCGTTGCGCGGCACGCTCCCGTTGTTCCCGAACGTGCGGTACGTGCCTGTCACGTAGGTGAGCCCCCCCGGCGCCATCACCTCGCCCGAGACGATCTGGAAGTCGAACCGGTCGTCGAGACCGCCGCCCGTCAACCCGTTGGGGGCCGTCCCCAGCGGCGCCTGGGTGAAGATGTCGACGAAGGAAGAGTTCGAGTGCCAGTCGCCGGGCCGGGAAATTGGATCGAACGCCTGTCCGGGGCCGGCGGACAGAAAGGTCTGGTAGGCGGCCTCCGAGCTGCGATAGAGGTTGAAGTCGCCCACATAGAGGATGTTCGTGCCCTCGGCGAGGGAGTCGGCATCGGCGCGGATGGCGGTGGCCTCGCTGTCGCGTCGCGCCGCATCGCCCGCCGTGTCGAGCGACTTCAGGTGGCTGTTGTAGACGTAGAACACGCTCGACGCGTTGCCGTCCTTCGGCTGGAACGCGTAGCGGATCGTCTGCCGCGGGCCGCCGGTGCTGGAGGCCGTGCCGATCGCCCGTTCCTCCAGCAGCCGCAGCGCCGCGGTGTTGTAGACCACGCCCTGGGTGCCGCTGCCGGTCGTCGCGCCGTTGAGGGTGCCGTGGGCGTAGGTGCCGGCACCGTAGATGCCGTTGAGCGTGGCCGCGACGTTCGCCGAAGTGACGGCCTGCGATTGGACCTCCTGGATGGTCAGCAGATCGACCTGGTCCGTACGGCCACCAACCGACTCGGCCGCCATGGCCTGCACGAGGGTCGCCAGGCCTGCACGGGGCAGCTGGTCGGCGGCCGTGATGTTGTAGTTCACGATCCGCAGGCTACCGGTCCCAACGGGACGACCGCTCGCCGCCGCAGACGCCGTGCCGGGACCGGCCGAGTTGACCGCGCGGATCCGCACGTCGTAATCGGTCCCGTTGAGCAGCCCGCCGATGACCATCGGGCTCGACGTGACGGCTGGCGACGGGGTGAGCCAGGTGCCCCCGTCGTCGAGCGAATACTGGTAGCCCGTGACGGCGCCGCCGCCGTCCGAGGCGGGCGACGTAAACGCCACCGTGAGCCGACTGTCGCCGGCCGTCACGCCCGTGATCGTGGGGGCGCTGGGAGGTGTGACCACCGTGGTGGGAATGCTGAACGACACGTTGTCGATCGCAAGACCGTGATCGTTGCCCGAGTCGTTCACGTCCGCCCAGCGGATCCAGAGCGTGGAGCCCGCCGCCCACGCCGTGGCCGGCGTGACCGTGCCGCCGAGCGCGGCAACGCGATTGGCGGCAGCGTTGCCGTCGAGGGCGGCCGCCGTGGCGGCGATCTGCGGGGACGTGAAATCGAACGCCGCCCCCGCCGCGGTCCAGGAGGCAACCGTTGCGAAGGTCGAGCCGTATCCATAGTCGACCGACAGCTTCTGGGCCGTGCCGGCCCCGCCGTTCCGCCACTGTTCGCCATCGTAGCGGAGCACGAACGAGCCCTGGGCCGCGCCGGTGTTGTTCGTGACGGCGACCGCCATCCACCCAGCCAGCGCTCCGTTCGCGGGCGAGCCGAAGTAGGTGCCGCCGGAGGCCACCGCACCGAGGCTCCGATCCACGCCAGACGTGGTGCCGAAGTTGTAGAAGGAGCCGGAGTTCGAGAGGCCATTTCCGACGGTGACTGCCGTCACGGGCGTGCCGACCCTGTCGAAGAGGCTCCACGCGGCCAGCGTCGAGTCGTTGGCCCAGGTCGTCGCGGACGCCCCCAGCGTGTCGAAGGTCTGCGTGTAGGCGGCACCGGTGAAGTTCACCGCCGCGAGCACCTGCCGCGACTCGAGCCGCTCCGGGCAAGCCATGCTCCGGTCTGACCGTCGAGGCAATCTCGACGAGCGACCCCGCCTGCATCGACTCTTCGAGGCGCGTCGCCGCATGAAAAACACTCTTTTCCCGTTCAAGGAGCGTAGCGACAGACTCTGGGAGGGGCAACGTTAGGGCGTGGCCCGCGCAAGAAAAAACCTCGCCGGCCACGGGGGCCGGCGAGGCGTTCGTTCGTTTGACACTCGATTGGTCGCAGAAGGCCGAGGAGGGCGGCCACCCGCGACGGGAAGGGGCTCAGCAGCTGCCGCTGGCGGCCGCTGACTGGGCGGCGCGGCGACGACGGCGGCGCTCCATGTCGACCGAGGCCACCGCGGCCACACCGACGGTCGCGAGCACGAGCGTCGAGGGCTCCGGCACGGCGGCGGGAGGAATCGAAAGGCTGGCCGAGTCGGAGATGGCGCCCGAGCCGGCCGGACTCTGGGTGAATCCCACGATCAGGCTGGCGGGGGCCGGGTTCGGCGTGAGGGCCGGGTTGAACGTCCCCGCCGTGTAACTGCCGAGCACGTAGAAGCTTCGCTCACCCAACGCATTCGTCTGCTCGGTGATCGAGGTGGACGTGAAGGTTCCGAAGGTCGCGTTGCCAAACGTCAGGCTCGACCCGACCGATGTGTTGAAGGTCACCGGACCGAGGATCTGGGTGGAGAGACCAGAGAAGTAGTCCACGCTCGCCCCCGTCGACACCATGTTGCCGATCGTGAACGACGTGCCCGTGTTGATGTTGCCACTGTCCACGGAGGGCGCACCAATGTCCGCGAAGCCCTGTGATCCGGTCGAGGTGCCGGACACGAAGACGACGTCGGGTAGGGAGCTCTGGGTGACGATGTCGGCGGTGGCCACCGACGCGATCAGAGCGAGCATGGCGAACGCCGAGACGGCGATCATGCTGCCGAGAGTGGAGCGAAGACGATGCATGGGAAACCTCCTTGGAAAAAGCGATCTTGGAAAGACCAAGCCGTCAGGGGACGAACGAGACCCCCGACAGGCCAGGCAACGGACTGATCAACTGGAAACCTGATGACCGCGGACACCGCGCCCGCGGACTGGACGAATGAGCGATGGGGAGAGGCGGCGTTCCCTCACGGACGCGGGGTCGGCCCCGCCCGAAAACGCCGGTGCCGCAGCCGGCAGGCCGCCAATGGCGAACCTCCGCGGTCGTGCCATCCGGCGGCGACGATGCGGGTTCAATCCGATGGGAACCAGATGGCCGATGGGAACCAGATGGTCGGTCTGGAGCCCACGACGTCGGGGGCGACGCGGACGGCTCCAGCGGTGGATCGACGGCGAAAGAGGGCCACCCCAGCCGCGTGGAGAGCCATGACCGGGCCTCGACGCGTGGTGGTGCCTGGCCGTCTCCGGGTGGGCATCGTCCCGATCCAAGCCCTATCGAGACCGGCGCCAACGGCGGACCACTCCCGGGGATGCGAAAAACCGGCGATCTATGGCGGAAAACCGCCATGCCGCGGTCGCTCTTCCCGGGGGTCCGGTGTCTCACCAGCCTGGTGATCACCGGGTTGGTGAGCGTCTCACCATTTTGGTGAGACGCACGCTCCCTCGTTCCGCCCGCGAAAGCGCAGGCCTGCCTCGGAAACCCGAGAATCGGGAGAGCGACGGCGGGCTTGAGCGAGGCGGTCATCACGGTGCAAACGGCCACGAACGGGCGGAGTCATGCCGAAAAAGGGCCGGAAATTCACGCAGCACAGCGGAAATGCCGGACGGACGACTGCCGTGGATCGGGACTCGTGCTCCTTGAGCGATGCGAAACGAAGCGGAACCATGCCGATCAGTCCCCGACGACGTTCGCCGGGACACACTGACCGCAAGGGCATGTTCTGCACGTGCCGTGCCAATCTCACGGAAAACCTGGCGAAAGGCAGTTTCGTGCTGGAAAAATGCATGGAAACTCGCCTCTGACGCCGCAGCTGCCCGGGATCGCGTCTCACAAAAGTGCGTGCGTCGGAAGCTGGGGCCGCTTCGAACCTTCCCCGACACCGCCGACTCGGGTACCGTCATCGCCACGCCGCGGGCATCGCGGATCCCCACCCAGGCCGAGGAGGTCGCATGACCGCGTTCCGCAGGAAAATCGTCGCTGGCAACTGGAAGATGAACCTCGATCGGCCGAAGGCGGTGGAACTTGCCGCGAGCGTGGTGGCCCGAGCCGCCGAGGCGGGGACCACCGAACTCGTGCTCTGCCCCCCGGCGGTGTATGTCGAGGCTGTCGGTTCGGCCGTGGCGAAGTCGGTGGTGGCGCTCGGCGGGCAGAACATGCACGACAAAGCGTCCGGTGCGTTCACCGGTGAGATCGCCCCCGCCATGCTCGTCGATCTGGGCTGCCGGTACGTGATCCTCGGCCACTCGGAGCGGCGAACGCTGTTCGGCGAGACCGATGCGTTCGTAAACGCCAAGACCAAGGCGGCCCTCGCAGCCGGGCTCGTTCCGATCGTCTGCGTCGGCGAGACGCTCGAGGAGCGGGAGGCCGGCCGCACGGGCGAGGTCGTCGCGGGGCAGGTTCGGGGCTCGCTCGCCGGCATGCCGGCGGGCGACCTGGCGAAGGTGGTGATCGCCTACGAGCCGGTCTGGGCCATCGGCACCGGGAAGGTCGCCACGCCGCAGCAGGCCCAGGAGGTGCACGCCCTGATCCGCACCCTGCTCGGCGAACTGGCCTCGCCGGCCGTCGCCGCGGGGATCCGGATCCAGTACGGCGGCAGCGTGAAGCCCGACAACGCGGCCGATCTGGCGGTGCAGCCCGACATCGACGGCGCGCTCGTCGGCGGTGCGAGCCTCAAGGCCGACGACTTTCTGGGGATCGCTCGTGCGTTCGGCCAGCCTGCGACCGTCACGTGATCACGATCCCGAAGCGGGCGGAGGAAACGGTCCGGGGTAGCCTCGCCCGCGGCCTTGGGCTACGCTTTCGGCCTCGGCCCGCTCCCCAGTCCGTGCTCGAGTTTCGGAGTTTCGTCCGTCCATGAACGCCCTCGTTCGCTTCGGCTTCGGCTTTTTCCTGGTCTTCTCGGCGTTCTTCCTGATCGCCCTCGTGCTGATCCAGCGTGGCCGCGGTGGCGGCCTCGCGGGCGCGTTCGGGGGGGCCGGCGGCCAGAGCGCGTTCGGAACGAAGGCCGGCGACGTTTTCACCAAGATCACGGTCGTGGTGGCGGCTTGCTGGATCCTGCTCTGCATCCTCGCGATCAACGTGCTGGGCCGCAGCGATTCGCTGTTCAGCCCGACCCTGGGAACGGCGGCCGGTCAGGCGGTGCCCTCGCGGACTCCGCCCGCGGAAACAACCCCTGCCTCGACGCCTGCATCGACGCCTGCCTCCACACCTGCTGAACCGGCAGCCGCGCCGGCCACCGGCGGTGATGCTGCCGTGGCTCCGGCCTCCGGAGACGCTCCGGCGAAGTGACTCGTGAAGAACTGAGCCATGGCCCTGAGCATGACGGGCTGCGGTGTGGGCGTCGCCACCGAGGGTGACAGCACCTGCCGAGTCGAGATTCGTTCCGTCAACGGCCGCCAGTTCAAGCTGTCGATCCGCGGGCGAGACATGCTCGCCCCCTTGGAGAGCCGGATCGACGCGATGATCCGGGCGCGGGTCCGACGCGGCACGCTGCATGCGACCGTGGAGACCGGCGGCCTTTCAGCGGGAGGCGTCCGCCGGCTCGATCGCGGCCAACTCTCCGCCTATCTCGACGACCTCGAGTCGTTCTGCTCGGCCCGCGGTCTGCCGCTGCCGCAGTCGGCCGACGGCCTGCTCTGCCTGCCGGGGGTCGTCCTCGACAGCGAGGCGGACTCGGAGGCGGCGGAAAGGGCGTGGCCGCTCGTGGAGCGGGCTCTGGTGGCGGCGCTCGACGGCCTCGACGGCATGCGACGGCACGAGGGCGGCTCGCTCGCGACCGACATGCGGGCCACCTGTGGTGAGATCCTCGCCCTCGTGGAAGAGGTTCGAGGCCGGGTGCCGCTCGTGGTCGTCGCGTACCGAGACCGTCTGCTCGAGCGGGTCGCCAGGCTGGTCGCCGACACGCCCGCCACCGTCGGCCCGGCCGACCTCGCCCGGGAGGTCGCCCTGATCGCCGACCGGACCGACGTGACGGAGGAACTCGTGCGGCTGGCCAGCCACGTCGATCAGTGCTCGCGGTTGCTCGACGAGGAGTCGCCCGGACGCTCGCTCGACTTCCTCGCCCAGGAAATCGGCCGGGAGGCCAACACGATCGCCTCGAAGTCGCTCGATGTGGCGATCGCCCATGCGGTGGTCGAGATCAAGACGCGGATCGAGCGGCTGCGGGAGCAGGCCCAAAACATCGAGTGATCGCGGGGCCTGCCAGTCGGCTTTTCAAGCCAACGCGGGCTGCGGTACAACATCGGGATGGAAGACCGCCCGGGAAAACTCGTCGTCATTTCCGGCCCGTCGGGCGTGGGCAAGACGACGCTCCTGCGGCGGCTGCTCTCCGATCACCCCGCCCTCGTGCCGAGCGTGTCGGCCACCACCCGCACGCCGCGGGCAGGCGAGCGGGGCGGCGTCGACTACCACTTCCTGACGCTCGAGGAGTTCGAGCGGCGACGGACCGCCGGGGAGTTCCTGGAGTGCTGCCGCGTCTACGGCAGACAGCACTGGTACGGCACGCTCGTGGCCGAGGTCACCCCGCGTCTGGCGGCCGGAAAGTGGGTCGTGCTGGAGATCGACGTGGAGGGTACACTCTCGATTCTCGGCCGCTTCCCCGAGGCGATCACCATCTTCGTCGAGCCGTCCCACCCCGACCAGCTGTTTCAGCGGCTGCGGGATCGGGGCACGGAGTCGCCGGAGGCGATGGCCCGCCGCCTGGAAGTGGCACGACGTGAACTTCACGAGGCGCACCGGTACCGGCATCGCGTCGTGAATGAGAACGTCGACGAGGCACTGTCGAGGATCGAGCGGATCCTGGCCGACGAGGGCTTCGTCGATCCCGCCCGTCGGGCGACACCTCCGCTCACCAGCCATACGACCTGAGCCCACCCCACCGAGGAGACCAGCCCGTGATCGATGACCTGCGCGAGGAAGAGATCGTCAACAAGGTCGGAGGCCGCTTCAAGCTCTCCACCCTGATCCAGAAGAGGCTCGTGGCGCTCAACGCCGGCGGTCGACCGCTGGTCGATGTCGACACCGACGACAAGATGCAGATCGTCATCGAGGAGATCAAGCAGGACAAGATCTTCCTCGACACGTCGCTCAACCTCCGCATCACGGGAGAGTCGACCGAGGCGGGCGGGCCGCTCGACTTCGATCCCACCATCCTGTGAGCCTTGCCGGCCGCGAGATCGTGCTCGGGGTCACGGGGGGCGTGGCAGCGTACAAGGCCGCCGCGCTCGCGAGCCTGCTCGTGCAGCGGGGAGCCGGAGTCACCGCCGTTCTGACCAGGGCCGCCAGGAGGTTCGTGGGCCCCGCCACGTTCGCGGCCCTCACCGGTCGCCCGGTGGCCGGGAGGATGTTCGATCCCGACGCCCATCCCCTCGGGGCCCACATCGAACTGGCGGCCAGAGCGGAGGTCGTGGTGGTCGCTCCGGCGACGGCCGACTTCCTGGCACGGGCCGCCGGGGGCGCAGCCGACGACCTGCTCGCCACGCTCCTCCTGTGCGCGGAGTGCCCGGTCGTCGTGGCGCCGGCCATGAACGCCGCGATGTGGGCGAAACCGGCGGTTCAGCGGAACGTGCGGCAGGTCGAGGCCGATGGCATGCAGGTCGTCCCGCCAGGCTCGGGATGGCTCTCCTGCCGGCAACAGGGCACGGGCCGCATGGCCGAGCCGGAGGAGATCGCGGCCGCCGTGACCCAGGCGCTCGCCGATCGGCCGCGGCGGCCCTCCTGACCCGTCTCCGGAGCGATCCGATGGCCAGCATCCTCCTGACGGCCGGGCCGACACGGGCCTACCTCGACGATGTCCGCTACCTGACCAATGCCTCCAGCGGCCGGATGGCGGCGGCGATCGCCGAGGCAGCGGTCGCCGCGGGGCACGACGTCGTCATCGTCAGCGGGCCGGTGGCGGTCGACTATCCGGCTTCGGCGCGTGTGATCCCCGTGATGACCACCCGGGAGATGCTCGCCGCGTCGCTCGTCGAGCTGCCGCGGGTCGATGGCGTGATCGCGACGGCCGCCCCCTGCGATTTCGAGCCGGGCCGGCGGGCCGCCGGCAAGATCCCGCGACGAGGCGACGGCCTCAGGCTGGAGCTCGTGCCCACGCCGGACGTGATCGCCGCGCTCGCCCGCGAGGGGAGCGACGGGCAGTGGTTCGTGGCGTTCGCCCTCGAGCCCGGCGCCGATCCGACCCGGGCCTTCGAGAAAATCGAGGCCAAGCGATGCGACCTGATCGTCGTCAACGACGTGACCGCCATCGAGGGAACGAGCACCGCCGTGACGGTCTACGACCGCAGCCACGCGGCCGTCGGCTCGAGGGCCGGCACGAAACGCGAGGTTGCCGCCTGGCTGGTTGAGCTCATCGCGACGCGGCTCGTGGGGTAGCGGCGCGGACCTCGCCCGCGCTATAAATCGCCGTTCCCATTTCCCCGAGCGGAGTTCGTCATGGTCAAGGTCGCGGTCCTCGGCGCCACCGGTTACACCGCCCTCGAGGCGATCAAGATCCTGCTGCGACATCCCGAGGCCGAGATCGTCGCGGTCACGAGCCGCCAGGAGGGGCGGACGCCGATCAGCGGGGTGCACCCGAGCCTCGTCGGCCGTCTCGATCTGCCGCTGGAGGACCTCTCGCCGGAGGAGGTCGGGAAGCGGGCCGACTGCGTGTTCGGCTGCCTGCCGCACTGCGCGAGCGCCGAGATCCTGCCCCGGGTGCTGGCGGCCGGAGCCCGCGTGGTGGACTTCAGCGCCGACTATCGCCTCGACGACGCCGCGACCTACCTCGAGTGGTACGGCCACGAGCACCCCGACCCGGGCCGCCTCGGCAGCACGGTCTACGGGCTGCCGGAGCTGTTCCGCGACCGCATCCGGCGGCAATCGCTCGTCGCCAATCCGGGCTGCTACTCGACGTCCGCGATCCTGCCGCTCGCGCCGCTCGTGAAGAGCGGCCTCTTCGAGACCGACGACATCATCGTCGATGCGAAGAGCGGCGTGAGCGGTGCCGGCCGTCAGCCGAAGCTGATGACGCACTTTCCCGAGTGCAACGAGAGCATGTCCGCCTACAACGTGGGCCGCCACCGCCACACGCCCGAGATCGAGCAGGTGATCGCCCGCCACGCCGGCCCGCGGCCGGCGGTGATCTTCACCCCGCAGCTCGCGCCGATGGACCGGGGCATCCTCTCGACGATCTACATCCGACCGCGGCAGAGGCTGACGGAGGCGGACGTGATGGGGCTCCTTCGCGAGGCCTACGCGGGCGAGCGGTTCGTCCGGGTCGTGGACCATCTCCCCGGCACGAAGGACACCGTCGACACGAACTTCTGCGACATCACCGCCCGGGTCGTCCGCGACCGGGTCCTGCTGATCAGCTGCCTCGACAACCTCGTCAAGGGCGCCGCCGGCGCCGCCGTGCAGAACTTCAACGTGCTCTTCGATCTCCCCGAAGCCATGGGACTGCTCTGAACATGCCGATCGCCGACAAGCCCGTCACCTACCCGATTCCGGCCCTCCCCCGCGGCTGGCGGATGGCGGCCGTTCACGCCGGCATCAAGCGGAACGCGACCCGCGAGGACGTGACGCTCGTCGTCAGCGACCGCCCCGCGACCGCGGCGGGGGTCTACACGACGAACCTCGTGTTCGCGGCACCGGTCGCGTTGGACCGCTCGCGGACACCGGGCAGCGGATTTCGCGGCGTCGTGATCAACTCGGG
>CAIKWU010000046.1 GCA_903831155.1 uncultured Planctomycetaceae bacterium
CAACGTCAACAACGCCTCGGCCCTCGGATCGGGGGTGGTGACGATCGCCGGCGGCACGCTCGGCAACTCGAGCGGCGCGGCCGTCACGCTCACCACGAACAACCTGCAGACCTGGACGGGCGACGTCGCCTTCGCCGGCCCCGACAATCTGAACATGGGCACTGGGGTGGTGACGCTCGGCGGCGTGGGCGCCCGCACCGTGACCGTGCCGAGTGGCACGCTCACCGTCGGCCGACTCAGTGGCACCTCCGTGAGCGGCACAGTCGGCCTCACGAAGGCGGGCCCGGGCACGCTCACACTTAACGCGACGACGACCGGCAGCATCGGTGACCTCGTTGTCGCCAACGGCACGCTGAACATCGGCGGACAGGATCTGCAGACCACCGGCCTCTCGGGCAGCGGCACGATCGCCAACGGCAGCGCCACGACCCGCTGGCTCATCGTCAACTCGGCGACTGACACCACCTTCAGCGGCCCGCTCACGGACGGCGCCGGCGGCGGGAAACTCGGCCTCCGCAAGGAAGGCGCTGGCGTGCTCACGCTCGACACCACGAACACCTACACCGACCCCACGGCCATTGGCAACGCTCAGAGTGCCTCCGTTCTCCGGGCAGCTGCGACGAGCGCGCTCGGCACAGGACGGATCGATTTCGATACCGGGGGCAACGCCTCCGCGGCACGGCTGGAACTCGCCGGAGGCATCTCGCTGGCCAACTCCGCTGTCAACCTCCCGGGTCGCAACAACGCCTCTGCCGCCATCCTGAATGTCAGCGGCAGCAACACACTCAACGCGCCGATCACGGTGACGGTCGGCGGCTCCACCTACCTCTTCCAGTCGGACAGCGGCACGCTCAACCTCGGCGGGGCGATCTCGGCCACCGGCGGCTCTCGCCTGCTGACGGTCACCGGCAGCGGCAACGGCATTCTCGGCGGCACGATCAGCAATGGCGGCGGCACCATCGCCATCGCCAAGTCTGGCACCGGCACCTGGACGCTCTCCGGCAACAGCACCTACACCGGCACGACGGCGGTGCTCGGCGGTGTCCTCACCGTCAACGGTAACAACTCAGCCGCCACGGGGGCGGTGAGCGTGGCCGGCGGCTCGCTCGGCGGCACCGGCCGGCTCGGCGGGGCCATCACGGTGGGCACCGGCGGTACGATCATTCCCGGCGCCAGCATCGGCACGCTCTCCGGCACGCAGAGCGTGTCGTTCACCGACGGCTCGACCTTCGGCTACGAGATCAACTCCGCGAGCGTGACGGCCGACCTCCTCAACGTGGGCACCGACCTGAACCTTTCGGGCACCGTGGCCCTCACGCTCACCGATCTCTCCAGTTCGACCCTCATGACGCAGGGCACCATCCTGTCGCTCGTCAACTACGGCGGCGCCTGGAACGGCGGCCTGCTCACCTACAGCGGCTCGGCGCTGGCCGACGAAGACCAGTTCACGTTCGGCGTGAACCAGTTCCGGATCGACTACAACTCGACCACGCAGGGGTCGAACGTCACGTCGCCGGTCGGCGCGAACTTTGTGAACCTCGTCGTCGTACCAGAACCGACGATGACGCTCGCCGCCCTCGCCAGCCTGAGCCTCGCCGGCATGATGCTCCGTCGCCGGCAGGCGTAGGCCCCGTCCGTGCGAAAGCCGCGAGGGTCTGGCCGCGCCCCGTCGTCCGGGGCGTGCCCCGGTTTCCATCGAGCGGATGCCGAACGATCTCTCACGTCGTCGAGGCAGGGTATGCTCGAGATGTCACGCCCGCCGTCGGGCGGCAGCTCCATGAGCGGCGTCGCCATGCCCCGACCCTTCGACATCGTGTGGCGGGCGGGTTTCTGGCTGGTAATCGCCGCCCTCGCCTCCGCGGGTGAGGCCCGCGGCCAGAATGTGGTCTCGGGCTCGCTGTTCACGCTCACCAGTTCCACCTCGGCCCCCAACGGCGCCTGGTGCTGGTTCGAGGACGAGCGGGTGATCGTCGATACGAGCGACCCCGCCCGGCCGCTGCTCGTGGCCAGCACGATCTCCGCCGGCACCGGCGCCGAGGCCGGTGACGTCGACCTGCTCTGGCGAAACCTCGCGACGGGAGAGCAGGGCGACTTCGAGCTCGCCAACCAGTTCCAGCAGGACGATCACAACTCCGCGGCCCTCTACCGGCGACCGGACGGCCGCTACCTCGCGATGTACTCGCGTCACGGCACCGACAACTTCACCCGCTGGCGAATCTCGACGAACCCGGGCGATCCGACCTCCTGGGGCACCGAACAGACGCTCAACAACGGCGCGGGAGCCACCTACAACAACGTCTACCACCTGCCGAACGACAACGGCGGAGCCGGCCGAACCTACAACTTCACCCGGGCCACGAACTACGACCCCACGGTGCAGGTCTCGACCAACCACGGCACCACCTGGACCGCCGCCGGCAAGCTGCTCACCGAAGGTGGGTCGTCCGACCGGCCCTACGTTCGCTACGCCGCCAGCGACGAACGGATCTTCGTGTTCACGACCGACCGTCACCCGCGGAACTTCGCCAACAGCATCTACGCCGGCTACGTTCAGGACGGCGCGCTCTACCGGATGGACGGGAGCGTGGCCGATGCGAGCGTATTCAACGCCTCGGGCGTGGCGCCCTCCACACTCTCGCGGGTGTTTGCGAACGGTTCCACGTTCAACGGCACCGTGATGAACCGAGCCTGGACGACCGACCTCGAGGTCGACAACACCGGCAACCCGGTCGGCATCTTCACCGCCCGTGCCAACGACAGCGACCTCGATCACCGCTTCTTCTATTCCCGCTACGACGGCCGCGAGTGGCAGGTGCACGAGATCGCCCGTGCCGGCGGCTATCTCTACGCCGCCGAGAACGACTACACGGGCCTGGCCTCGATCGACCCCGAGAATCCGAACGTCGTCTACCTGTCGACCAAGATCGATCCGCGAACCCAGGCCGGCACCGCGAAGTACGAGCTCTACAAGGGGTTCACGAGCGACTTCGGCGCCACCTGGGCGTGGACGCCGCTGACGGCCGCCTCGACGGTCGACAACCTCCGCCCCGCCGTGCCGAAGTGGAATGGCACCAGCACCGCCATCACCTGGATGCGGGGCACCTACTCGACCTACACGAGCTGGGACACGGAACTCGTGGGCATGATCCTGCCGGCGAGCGATCCGAAGTCGCTGCTCTGGAAGGGGAGCCAAGCCTGGGACACAACAGCCTCGGCAGGCTGGGATTCAGGCGGCGGTGCGATCGAGGGCTTTCGGCAGGGAGACGAGGTGGCCTTCGACGATTCCGCCGCAAGCACGTCGGTCTCGATCGCCAGCCCCGTGAACCCGATGGGCGTGGCCTTCGCCAACCGGACGGCGTCGTACATCGTGAGCGGATCGGGCATCGGCGGCACGGGCGGCCTCCGCGTGATCGGGGGCGGCACTGTCACGCTCGCCAACGCCGCCAACACCTTCACCGGCGACACGCTCGTCGCCAAGGGCACGCTGGCGGTCGCCGGCGGCGGGCTGACTGCGTCGAAAGCGATCGTGGTGGCGGCCGGCGGCACGCTTACCCTGGGCGGTCTTCCCGGGGGATTGGCCCTCGCCAGCCAGAGCCTCACCATCGACGGCCGCGTGACCGGTGACGTGCTGGCCACCGCGGGCAGCGTCGTGGAGCTCGCCGCCGGCGGCCGGATGCAGGGCAACCTCCACGCGGTGGCCTCCACGATCGTCGCCCAGGGCACGATCGGCGGACACCTCTCGGCGGCAGGCGGGGCGACGATCCGGATCGGGGGCGAGGGGATCTCGGCGGTGCGACAGACCGTCTACGTCGACGCGACCCACGGCGCCGGTGGCAACACCACGCTCTCGTCAGGGAGCACGTTCACCCCCACCGTGAACCCCGACTGGCAGATTCGTTCCGTGTTCGGTAACGGCGGCGTGGTGTATCAGGGGGCCGCCGACTCGCCCACCGCCGCCGCCGAACTCAAGACCACGATCAGCGGCCTGACGCCAGGGCGCAGCTACCAGGCGTACGTGAACTTCTGGGACGCCTCCGGATCCGCCTGGCGGATCCTGGCCGGCGGCACCTCGGGCAGGCTTCGGCTCTTCGACTCCCCGCGCACCGCCGTCGCCGGCGCGACCGACGGCCTCGATCCCGCCACACTCAGCTATGGCACCGTGCCGCTGCTCGTCGAGAGCAACCGGCAGCTCTGGGCGGGCGACCTCGGCAGGCTCGTGGCCGATGCCCAGGGCCGGATCGCCGTCTACGTCGACGACACCGGGACCGTCGATGGCGACGACCGGACCTGGTTCGACGGCGTGAGCTATCTCTCCGATCCGCTCGGCTTCCGTGGCCAGTCCACCCTCGTCGTGCAGGGCAACGTGGCGCTCGATCAGGCTTCCACCCTCCGCGTCGACCTGGGGAGCCCCACCGCCACCGACCGGCTCACCGCCACCGGCACTGCAGCGCTCGGCAACGGAGCCCTCGCCCTTGTGCTCGCCGAAGACTACGACCCCGCCTGGCTCGTGCCTCACACGATCCTCACCGCCGGATCGGTGAGCGACGCATTCGCCCAGGTCGACGTGACCGGACTGGCGGGCTCGAAGCGGCTGGCCGTCACCTACACGCCCACGGCGGTGATCGCCACGGCCGCCCTGGCCGGTGATGCCACCCTCGATGGTGTGATCGATTTGATGGACGTGGCCAACTTCATCGCCGCCGGGAAGTTCGATGCAGGCCTGCCGGCGACGTGGGTCGAGGGCGACTTCAACGGCGACAGCCTCGTCGACGTGCTCGACACCGCGGACCTCGTGAACTCCGGCCTCTTCGACACCGGAGCCTACGCGACGACGCCGTCATCGCTCGCCCCCGTGCCCGAGCCGGGCACGCTCGGCCTCGCGGCGGCGGCTCTCTTCGCCCGGCAGTTTCGTCGTGGTCGACGCCGCCGCGACCACCTGCTGGCCTGTGAGCCGCTCGAGGGGCGGCGGGTGCTCGCCGACGCGGCCGGTCTCGCGCTTTCCCTTGATGCGTCGCTCGATGACACCGTGCCCGTGGCCGGCACGGCCGTGCTCGCCCTCCACGACCAGACGCAGACCTACGCCACGCTCCCGTCCACCACGGTGACGATGACGGGCCGGTCGGAACTCTTCGTGACCGGAACCGGCACCCCGCTTGTCGGCAGCGCCATCCACCTCAACTCCGCCGATGCCTGGCTCTTCCTGCCGGCCATCAAGCCTTCGACCGTGAGTTCCACGCTGCTCGGGCAGGTGTTCGTCAACGGGTCGGCTGCGGTGTCGGGCTCGAACGTGCGGGTCGTGCAATACGGCACCGGCACCGTCGTCATTCCCCACGCGCCTTCCTTTCAGCCGCTGCAGGGCTTCACCGGCCCCAACTTCACCGGCGCCTCGAGATCGTTCGGCTTGTACACGTATCACGCCACCGATGCCACGCTCGGCGCGATGAAGGGCGACCTCAGTTCGTTCACGCTGAAGCGTGGCTACATGGCCACGATCGCGACGGACGCCGACGGCAGCGGCGCGAGCAAGGTCTATGTCGCCCAGGATCACGACCTCGACATCGCGATCCTGCCCGCCACCCTCGACAACAAGGCCCAGTTCATCCGCGTGCTCCCCTGGCGCTGGGTATCGAAGAAGGGCGCAAGCGACCTTTCCGCCGACGTGCTCGACGCGGCCTGGCGGTACAACTGGAACAACAACCTGGAGTCAGTGCTCGACTGGGAATACGTCCCGATCAAGCAGCAGGTCTACTGGCCGGGGCTGCCGACGACCAAGCAGAACGTCACGCACCTGCTCGGTTTCAACGAGCCGAACAACCCGGTGGAGGACGCCTACACGTCGCTCGGCAACGGCTCGGTCGACGCGGCCATCGCCGCCTGGCCG
>CAIKWU010000047.1 GCA_903831155.1 uncultured Planctomycetaceae bacterium
GGACGACATCCTCACGATCGCCACCACCAACGACCCCAAGTCGCTCGACCCGGCCGCTCAGCGGTCCAACCGGTTCGACATGGTGATCGCGCTGCCGATGCCCGACGCCACCAGCCGGGCGCGGATTCTGGAGCGGCACCTCGGACCGCTTGGCCTCGACCTCGATCTCCACGCGCTTGCCGAGTTGCTCGAGGGGGCGACCGGCGCCGACGTCAAGGAAGTGATCCGCCGGGCGGTGCTCGAGCACGGTGACCGCTTCACACAGGCCCAGCTCGTCGAGATCGCCGAATCGGGCCGCTGGCAGGCGACCGTCAACCGGCGCAAGTACCTCTGATTCCCCAGCTTCACTCACGCGTTTTTCACAGTTGCCGTTCTCCATGCGGACGGCCGAAAAAGGTGTCGGTGAGGCCGAGCGGCCTCGAGCGTGACCCGGCGGGACGAGCGTCATGGCCAGGATCGCGATCAGCCTCTGTGGCGAGGGCCGCGGACACGCGGCGCGGATTTGCACGCTCGTGGAGCGGCTCGGTGGCGGCAACGACTTTCTGATCGCGACCACGACCGAGGCACTCGAGTTTCTCCGCGGTCGCTGCGGTGGTCGCGGCGACGTGCGGTTCATCGAACTCCCCGGTATCCGGTTTCGCTATGTCGGCGATCGGCTCGACGTGTCGCGGACGGTCCTCGACGGACTTCTGTTTCGGGCGCTCGAGCTGCCGGCGCTCGTCGAGCGAATGGTCCGCGAACTCGACCGCTTCGCTCCCGATCTCGCGATCACCGACTTCGAGCCGGTGCTGCCTCGCGCTGCATCCCGGCTGGGGATTCCTCTCGTCAGCCTCGACCACCAGCACTTCCTCGTCGCGTACGACGTGGGAGTGCTGCCGTGGCACCTGCAGTGCACCGCCCGTCTGATGGGGATCGCCGTGAGGCTGTTCGTGCCGCAGGCTGCCGCGACGGTGGTTTCCGCGTTCTTTCGGCCTCCGCTTGCCGCCGGCTGGGAGCATGCCACGCAGATTGGTCCGCTGCTCCGCCGTTCGCTCCTGGCAGCGGTGCCCCACGACGGCCGCCATCTGGTGAGTTACCTCCGCCAGCACACGCCGCCAGCGGTGCTCGATGCGCTCGCGGCCGTCGGTGTGCCGGTGCGGGTCTACGGCCTCGGCCGCCGCGATCCCGTCGGCGGCATTTCGTTTCACGACGTCGACGAGCGGCGGTTCATCGCCGACCTCGCCGGCTGTCGCGGTGTGGTTGCCGCGGCGGGCAACCAGCTGATCGGCGAGGCGATCCACCTCGGCAAGCCGCTGCTCGTGCTGCCCGAGCGAGCCCACGCCGAGCAGACGATCAATGCCCACTTTCTCACCGCCGAGGGCTGCGGCGAGTTCCTGCCGCTGGAGCGGGTGGACACCGCGGCGGTGCGCGGCTTTCTCGACCGACGTGAGACGTTTGCGGCGCCGCTCGCCACCCGGCAGGGCGGGATGGATGGTCTTCCCGCGGCGGCTCGGGCCATCGCCAACGCGATCGCTCCGGACGCCGGCCTCCGTCACGAGGAGATTCGCACGGCTGCCTGACGCCGGCACGACGCCGACGACCCCCACCGGAGCAACGCCCATGAAGGTCGAGTCGCTGTTCATTTCCGACGTGCATCTCGGCTGCCGCTTCTCGCGGGCCACCGAACTGTTCGAGTTCCTCGGCCGCTACGAGCCCGAAAACCTCTACCTCGTGGGCGACATCGTTGACGGATGGAAGCTGCGGCGGAACTTCGTCTGGGACGACACCGCGAGCTTCGTCGTCCGGCGGGTGCTCGGGATGCTGAAGCGGGGTACCCGGGTGTTCTACGCCACGGGCAACCACGACGAGTTTCTCAGGGCGTGGTCGCCGCAGACCTTCGGCCACGTCGAACTTGCCGACCAGTTCATCCATCACACCCGCGACGGCCGCCGGCTGCTCGTGATCCACGGCGATCTCTTCGACCAGGTGACGAAGCACGCCCGCTGGATCTATCGGCTCGGTGACCGGGCCTACACCGCCGCCCTGCATGCCAATGCCTGGAGCAACTCCGTCCGCCGCCGGCTCGGCTACCCCCACTGGTCGCTGAGCGCCGCGCTCAAGGGCCGGGTGAAGACGGCGGTCAACTTTATCAACGACTTCGAGCGGTTCGTGGCCCGCTACACCAGGGAGCAGGAGTGCTCCGGCGTGGTCTGCGGCCATATCCACGTGCCCGCGATCCGGACCCTCGAGGGGATCGAGTACTACAACTGCGGCGACTGGGTCGAGCACTGCACGGCGGTCGTCGAACACGTGGATGGCCGGATGGAGATGGTGGGCTTTCACGACCTCTCCAGCCGGGATCGGGCGATCCAGTACCATGCTGCCTGAGCGTCCGGGCTGAATCTGCCCGGCCGCCCCCAGGGAGGTATTCCGATGGCCAAGAAGCAACCAGCCCGCCGCCCGGTGGCGAAGGGCCGAATCGTGATGCGAACAGGCGAGGCGCTCGTCGAGGACGAGGCCGCCTGGAGCGCGGCGGAGCC
>CAIKWU010000048.1 GCA_903831155.1 uncultured Planctomycetaceae bacterium
GCAAAGGCCTGGACGGTCACTCTGGCGGCTCCCACGGGAGCCCCTGCGATGCTGTACCCGCCGTCCTTAATGTCGGCAAAGAACACCGGCTTGTTGCCACCCTCGCACAGGACCGTGATTCGTCCGGCGGCCACGGGCTTGCCACCGAATCGAACGGTGCCGGCGATGGAGCCGGTTGGTGGCCTGCATCCGCACCCTGCCAGTGCAAGCAACGCCCACGTGAGCCCCAGCCTGGCGAGCGAGTGGATCGTGCGCGGCTCATGCAGGCGGGGAGCCTCATGCCTCACGGTAGCCACGCGCTTTCCCCGCCACTCGGCGTACACATTCCCCACCACGTGTCGCCGTCGATGGATGCGGTGATGAACTGCGCACTTCCGTCTGCCATGCCCACACGAATGCCGCCAGGGTGATAACTCTGCGGCAAGTACCAGATGCATGTGCCGGGGCTCGGATTGTCCTGTGGCTTCGACGCGGGCCCTCCTTGCCCGTAACCGGTCCACTGTCCATACGCATAGGCGCCGCTGCGGGGGCCATAGTGCAGCATCGCCATGTAGCACTGCGCCCACGGGCCGTGCGCCCAGAGAGCCGGAGATGACATCTCGTTGCACTGCCGATATCGTTCCGCAAAGACGATCGTCTTGCTGAGTCCATCGGTGATCAGTCGAAAGGAGCCGTCCGACTTCATGTTCTTCCCGCCAACGTCGCCTACGTCGGGATTGCCGAAGACCTGGTAGTTGCCCGCGTAGTTGGTTGTCGCCCACTCAGGTGGGCTCGTCGAAGGGAAGGCCCACTTGGGACCGATGGCGTCCGAAGCGCAGGCAAAAGACTCGATAAAATTGTTTTTGACGTTCCAGTAGCCCGTGCTCCAGTCGCTCGTCCCCTTGTCGTACATCGCCGGCTCTTCGAGGTACGGCAGCAAGGAAAAGTGCAGCGAGGCACCGCTGATGTCTCCGCCGCTGCCATAGTTGAAGGTCCGGCTGTAGTTCCAGAATGGCGGGACCCTCCTTCTCGCACCGTGATACCCCTGAACGGCCAAGCCGAGCTGCTTGAGGTTGTTGGAACACTTCGAGCGCCGGGCGGCCTCGCGGCTGGATTGCACCGCGGGCAGAAGCAGGCCGATGAGCGTGGCGATGATCGCGATCACCACCAGGAGCTCCACGAGGGTGAACGCGGCTCGCTCCCGCGACCGGAACAGCCTGTCGCCTGTTAAAATGTTCATACTTTGAGTGTCGGCATGCCGGCGTTCGTGGTCAAGGGTTCTTCGCCCGAATCTCCCGCAATTAATGGGCTGATACCGCTGCGTTCGCCTACGGGCGAGGCGACGTTGGCGGCCACTGGAAGCACGGTAGGGACGTGATGCATTTGCATGATTGACACCACGGCCTCGGAGGCGAGAATTCGTCCATGGGCCGGGGATTTGGGCGAGTCCTCCAAAGCCTTCGCAAGGTATGTCGTCTCCCCGAGCTACCGCGTCTCCCCGACGCACCTCGTTGCCCACGAAGTCATACGTAATCTGGAGCAGCCTCGTGAAAAGCGCCGTGTTCCATCATCGAGTTGTCGCAGCCGCGCTGGCGTGCACGGCCCTTCTGTGCGGCATGCAGTCGCCGCTGCAAGCAGGCACGGTGTACTGGAACGGGCTCGTGAGCACCGCATGGACAGACACATCGAACTGGAACGGTGGCGTTCCGCCGTCGGCTGGCGACACCGTGATCCTCAATCAGGGTTCTCCTTATACGCCCGTTGTTGGCTCGACAGGCCTTCCGACGACCGGGCAGATCTATCTCGGGGTCACGGGCGGGCTCAACGTGTTTCCTGGCGGCGCGCTCTCGATGACTGATTTCGTCACCGGCAACTGGGGCAATAGCAGTGGCACGATCGTGACCGGCGGGCAAATGAACATGAGCGGCGTGCTGAATCTTGGTGCCGGCGGTTTCGACGGCAAGGTCGACATCTCCGGCGGAGTCGTGCAGTCTGCGGCCCTGTCGATCAACAGCAGTGGAGGCGCCGGCATGAACATTTCGGGCAGCGGAAAATACATCACGGATATCAGCCAGCTGAACAACGTGAACTTCTGGGTGACCAACAACATCATCAAGGCCAACAACGGTGCTTCCGGCTGGTCGATCGTCGTCGATACCACCACCGACCCGACCAAGGTGATGCTGACGGCCGTCCCCGAGCCGAGCGTCACGGCGCTGACCGTGGTAGGCGTGGCCATGGTGGCCCTGCGCCGTCGTCGTCGGTAGGAGCCATCGAGCGGGTCGTGGGTGAGAGCCGTTCCGCGCCGCTGAGCCTCGCTCGTGGTGTGGATGGGGTGACCAGTGCGGCTCAGCGTGAGGTCATGGTGCCGCTGTGGAAGTGGGCTTTGGCGGCACTGCCGTCAGAATCACCCTGCCCGGCTCGGTGCTGGTGTCGACGTGGATCGACCAGCCGGGGGCTCCGCTGTTGGCCTTGATGATGGCGTGAGCGATCCAGAACTTCACGTTGTCGAGTTGGCTGGCGGCGGTCATGAAAGTGCCCCGGTCGGAGATGTTCATGGCCGCGCCCCCCGATGCGTCGATCGACAGGGATTCACAGCGCACGATGCCGCCGGAGATGTCGATCTTGCCGTCGTTGCCGCCGGCTCCGAGGTTCAGGCGGCCACTCATCGTCAGCACGCCGCCGGTCACGATCACGCCGCCGCTATTGCCAAGTGCCCCGGTGACGAGGTCGGTCGTCGTGAGTTGGCCGCCCGCGGACACGTTGAGCCCGCCCCCCGGTCCGATGTAAATCTGACCGGCGGTCTTGTTGCCCATGGTGCCCACGACGGGAACTGCATGCTTCGAGCCTGCAGTGATGACGATGTTGCCGGCACCGGAGCCGGAGGGGGTGCCGCCACTCCAGTTGGAAGTGATCGACCAGTCGTTGCCCGTCGATCCATTCCAGGAGATATCGGCATGGGCGGAGACGCCGACGAACGCGAGGCAGTAGCCAAGCCATGTGGTCGTGGTGACGGTCAAGCAGGTACGCGTTGTCACGGAGGTTATCCCGATGGCTGCACGGCGGGAGGAAGTGGCGGGACGACAGTGCCGCCCCGACGTGCGACTATCACGGCGACACGCTGCGCCGTCAATGTGTCGAGTGCACCCGAAAGAGGAGGGCGCGCGGCCGTCGACCACTGCGCAGCGCATGCACTAACGCATCTGCATCAGGTGCGAGGATGTTTTCGTCGGTCATGCCGACCGCCGGCATTTCTCCGGCTCGCTTGATTCGTGATTGCAGGCCGTGTCTGCTGCGGCGGAGATGGGCGACGGAGAGGCTCGTTCAAGATGCCGGGTGTGCCCCACATGGCGAGATCTGGTCTGCTGTTCCCAGTCGCGCTCGTCGGGGCGGTGATCACGCTCGCGATCGGTGGTGGTCGGGCTGTCGCACAGGAGGCCCTGCCGTCCTGGCAGAGGACGGTCGCCGCGGCTGCGTTCAGAAAGCAGGGCGTTGATCGGGCGGAGCGGCCGCCGGCCGGGTTTCTCGCCAATCCGCACTACCAGTGCGAGACGATCGGCCTGGGAGGCACCGTGGTTCGTGTCGGCCCGCACGGGTTTACGTCGCCAGCCGCTCCAGCCGTTGACCGCACAGGCCACCTGGAAAGCCGGCCCTATCTCAGTCAGCAGCACTGGTGGGACGAGGAGGCTCATCGCCATCAGCCGTTCGAACTCGTGGGCGGCTATGGAGGCGACGTCGTGCCCGGCGAAATCGAGACATTCCGGCACGCCCTCGACATCGCCACCGGCTTCCTCCAGATCGATCTCACGCTCGCCGCCCGCGGCGCCTCGTGGCGGAGCTGCCGCGAGATGTTCGTCACGCCCGAGGGTGTCTGGGTGGTCCGTGTCACCGATACGGCCGGCGCGACGATGCCGTTCCGGCTGCGGATCGATCCGAATCGGAACGTGCGGATCTACCTCAACGGAGGTGTCTATGCCCGTGAGCACGAGCCCTGGTCGGCAGCCGCAGCGGCGAGAGAGAAGGGCCTGGTCGTGACCGGCGAACGACCGCGATCGTGTGTCGCGGCGCTTGCCGTTGCGATCGATGCCGCGAGCCCCGTCGTCGATGCTGCCGCGCGGGCTTGCGGCTCGATTCAGCCCGGGAGCACGACCACGTTCTACATCGCTCCCGCGTCTTCCTATGGGGGAACCGATGCCACGGAGACGGCCTGGGCCAAGGCCGAGGCCGCCCAGAGGCAGGGCTTCAACGCCCTGCGGAAACAGACGGCGAGCTGGTGGCAGGGATTTTTTGCGACGTCGTCGGTCGTCCTCCCGGACCGCGACCTCGCGACGTGGTACGCGCGTTCGACCTGGTATCTCGGCGTGTTCTTCGGCACCACGGACGTTCCTCCGGGATGCAACGGCACGAGCCTCGAGAGCTTCGCCGGTGCGATCTGCCCCGAGTATGACCTCGTGATCGACCAGAGAGCCCTTCTCTATGCCACTCATCTGGCCGAGGCCCGTCGAGTGTGTGACTGGGCGGGGCGGACGCTGCCGCAAGCACGGACGGCACGCGACGGCCTGACGCTGCACGAGGTCTCGGTGCGGTATGACCGCGGGGCGAAGTATGGGCCGCTCCTCGGCCACGACGGCACCGTGCTCGTGCCCCCGACCACCGGGGAGGGA
>CAIKWU010000049.1 GCA_903831155.1 uncultured Planctomycetaceae bacterium
CTCACGACCACCGTGACCCTACGCTTCCGCTGATACGATCCCCCATCACGATCGGATCAGGCGTCTGGGTTTGTGCCGATGCCTTCATCGGGCCGGGTGTCACGGTTGGCGACAACGCCGTGGTTGGCGCGCGAGCCGTCGTCGTCAAGGATGTGGCCCCGGCAATCGTCGTAGGGGGGAATCCCGCGAGAAAAATCGGCGATCGGTTTCCAGGGGGCGATGGAGCGGTTGGGGCAGCGTGTCGATCTCCGTCCTGATTCTGACGAAAAACGAGGCCGCAAATCTGCCTCGCTGCCTGGAGAGCGTTGCGTGGAGCGACGATATCGTCGTTCTCGATTCCGGCAGCACGGATGGCACCGTGGAGATCGCCCGGGCCTTCGGTGCGAAGGTATTTCATCGGGCGTTTGATGACGAGGCTACGCAGCGAGCGTATTCGCTGACCCTGCCGTTCAAGCATCACTGGGTCTATAACCCTGATGCCGATGAAGTGGCCACCGTGGGCCTCCGGGACGAGATGTTGGCGGCAGTGGCTGCGCCGGATAGGGCGGAGGTTGCCTACCAGTGCCGATTTCGCAATATGTTCATGGGACGCTGGTTGCGTTATTCAAGCCTTTACCCCACGTGGGTGATTCGGCTGTTTCGCCCGGACCGGATGCGGTTCGAGCGGCAGATCAATCTCCGCTACGTCGCCGACGGTCCTGTGGGAGCGTTGGAGTCGCATTTCGAGCACCATAGCTTCAACAACGGGTTGGATGCCTGGTTTGACAAGCACAACCGGTATTCGTCCGGTGAAGCCCGCGAGTCGCTGGCATCGCTGGCGAACTCGCGAGTCGCATGGCGCAGCCTTGTGGATTTTCGGCCATCCCGCGCCAGGGATCGGAGGCGGGCTTTGAAAGAGCTGTCGTTTCGTATGCCCATGAGGCCGATGCTCCGCTTCCTGTACATGTATCTCTGGCGGGGTGGCGTGCTGGATGGGATTCCCGGGTTTCACTACTGCGCCATGGTGAGTGTGTACGAGTACATGATCGTTCTGAAGATGCTCGAACTTCGGCGCAGGGCGGCCGGCAAGCCCCTGTGAGAGTTGCGACGAAATGGCATCTCGCCGGTGATTCGGTGGGGCCGGTGGATGCTGTCAACCTCTGCTTGGGTCACGATCCACGTTTGGCCGGGCTGTATCGCGGGGTCACCGCGTTTTCTGACGCCTTGGACGCGCCCATCCTGTCGGTTGAACCGACGAAGCGTGTGTACGGCCCGTGCGAAGGGCAGGTGGTTCGGCTGGAGGCAACAGGTGGCTTGGGGACGTTGTCGACCCATTTCCTCAACAGGTCGGCAGATATTGCCACGGAGAGCTTGCTGCACGACACCCGGCTACTGGTCGTCCACTCCCTGTTTCGGGGGCATGCGGGGTTTGCCATGCGATGGGCGGCAGAGCGGCGGAAGCACTACTGGGCCGTGCCGCATGGATGCCTCGATCCTTGGGGCATGTCACAGCGCAGGATGCAGAAGCGATTATGGATGGCCGCGATAGGCAGGCGTTACGTCGCACATGCAGACCGCGTGATTTTCGCCAGCAGGCGCGAGGCGGAAAAGGCCAGTGATTGGACGCGCGGGGCGCGCACGGCCGTTGTTCATTTCCCCGTCCACTTGCCCGACCTTGGACGTCAGGACACGGCAAGGAAAAGCCTGAGGGATAAGCTTGGACTCTCCGAGTCGCTGCGCATCTTGGTATACGTCGGTCGCCTCGCCGGAATGAAGCGGCCGCAAGCTTTGCTTCAAGCATTTCTCCGTGCGGAAGCCGAGAGCGTTGCCCTCGTGTTTGTTGGCGCTGACGGTGATCTCACGAGTGCAGAGCTCGAGCGAGTGATCCCGCCATCAGCAGCGGGACGGATTCGTTTCACCGGGGCCCTTCACGGCGACGAATTGGACGAAGCGTTCCTGGCGGCCGACGGCTTCATCTCGCTGTCGCACAGGGAAAATTTCGGGTTCAGCCTCGCAGAGGCGTGCGCGTACGGTTTGCCGCTAATTGCCACGCCGGGCCATGACTTGGTGCATGAGATGCCAACGGGCGGGGGGGCCGCAGGCGGCGTCGGCTGGGTTTTGCCTGATCTGTCGGAGGCGGCGGCCGTGCAGGCGATGCAGGCCTTCGCCGCCGCGTCGGAGTCGCACCTCCGGTGCATGGGGCAGAACGCGCGACTGTGGGCCGCCGATAGACTGAGCCCCGAGGTGTTTCGCAGGCGTCTTGCTGAACTGGTGCCGTAGTGGCAAGGCGGCGCCATGAATCCGCGAGCACAAATCGGGCCGCTCGATCACGGGGTCGAGCTACGAGTCGGTAGGTTGCACTTGGTAAACGACTCAGGGATGGCAGCGCTGACGGATGGCTGCGAGGCGCCGGAGCGACTGCCACACGCCATCGCGGACGTCCCTTGCC
>CAIKWU010000050.1 GCA_903831155.1 uncultured Planctomycetaceae bacterium
CGGGCTACCTCGTCGAGTGGTCGTTGTCGATGGACAACGTGTTCGTGTTCGCGGTGGTGTTCGCCTACTTCGGCGTGCCGCTGAAGTACCAGTACCGCGTGCTCTTCTGGGGCATCCTCGGGGCCGTGATCATGCGGCTCACCTTCGTGCTCCTCGGGGCCGAACTCGTCGAGCGCTACAAGTGGGTGATGTGGCTGTTCGGGGCGTTTCTCGTCTACACCGGCATCAAGCTCGCCTTCGGCGGCGGCGACCATGAGACGGGGGAGAATGGCCTGGTGCGGTTCTTCCGCCGCTTCATCCCGGTCTCGAAGGAGCCGGCCGGCGACCGGTTCTTCGTCCGCGAGAACGGCAAACTCATGGCCACGCCGCTGTTCCTGGTGCTCCTCGTGGTGGAGAGCACCGACGTGCTGTTCGCGGTCGACAGCGTGCCGGCGATCCTCGGCGTGGTCACGCCCGGCACCGATCACATGCGGTTCATCGCCTTCACGTCCAACGTGTTCGCGATCCTCGGCCTGCGGGCCCTCTACTTCCTGCTCGCCGGGGTGATGGACCTGTTCCGGTTCCTCAACTACGGCCTCTCGGCGGTGCTGGTGTTCGTGGGCTGCAAGATGATCACGGAGGCGGCCCGTCACAACGAGTGGCTGGCGGCCCAGGGCGGCTGGGACGCCCACGCCAAGGGGCACCTCATCCATCCGGCGGTGTCGCTCTTGGTGATCGTGGCCCTGATCGGCACGAGCGTGGCCGCGTCGCTCGCCTTTCCCGAGCGCCGGCCCCACGGCGGCGAGCTCGCCGGCGACGATTCCAAGCCCGGCCATTCGTGATCTCAGCCCGCGTCGCTCACACGATGGCGGCTTCCTGCTCGAAGGCACGCTCCTCACGTTGACCGACGTCGCTTCGACCGTGCAGCCGTTCATCCAGAACACCACGGTCTTCGCCCTCGGGAATGACTCCGGCGGCGACAACTTTACGAGCGACGAACTGCCCTCGGGCAGCTTCGTGACGAACATGGCCGTGCCCGAGCCGGCCACGGACGGCATGGCCTCCGACGAGCATGGACTCAACGCGATGGAGCTCGAGGAACCGGAAGAAGAGCAGGCCGGCGGTGCCTACAGCGCGTCTTCGGTGCGGAGCGTGACCTCGATCAGCCGCTCCATCACCTCGCCCGGCGACTCGTGCGGGAAGTTCGTGAGCACGACCTCCTTCGCGTAGAGCTTGCCGATGTAGCGGCGGTGCTTCGCAGACGCATGGCGGCTCGCGAGGAAGTCGCGGTGCGCCGAGTTGATCACGATCTCGTTGCGGGCGGCGTCGTAGCGGCTCCGCCACGGTTGGCCCTGCTCCGCCTCGAGACGATAGCCGGGCAGCCCGCGGCCGCCGGCGGCGTCGGCGAGCGGGTCGTTCACGAACTTGAGTTCCACTCGGTCGGTGGTCTCCACCTCGCCCTGCCGCACCGTCACGCCCACGACCACGATCCCGGCCGATGACGAGGCCACGCGGCACGAGCGGCCGTCGGTGGCGATCGCAGCCGAGCCCTCCACGATCCGCCACGTGAAGGCCACGCCGTTGCCGATCGCGATCCCGGCGGCATCACGGGGCGTGGCGGAGAAGAGGCAGGAGTCGCCCGGCTGCCGCCGCGGCATCCGCGGCGAGATCCGCACTTCGGCCAGCGGCCCGGGATCGGCGGCCAGCAGCGGCCGCGGCTCCGCGTCGCCCTTCCGCCCGCGGGCGTCGCCCGGCGGGGCCGGGGCCGCCTTGGGCAGGTCGAAGTAGAGATACTCCTCTGCGGGCAGTTCGGAGAGCGCGGTGGTGAAAGCCTTGTGCACCTGCTTGAGCAACTGGCGACTGGCCTGCTCGGCTTCGGCCTGATCCCTCGATGCGAGCGCCTCGCGGATGTCGTCCTCGATGGCCGCCGAAGCCTCCAAGAGCGATTCGAGCGCCGCGTCGGGCACGATGCCCGAACGCGTTCCGGGGGCGAGCATGAGC
>CAIKWU010000051.1 GCA_903831155.1 uncultured Planctomycetaceae bacterium
GACATCTTCCAGAACTGGGAGGCGCTCGGCCACAGCCATCCGTCCTGCCTGCCGGCCATGATCGGCGTGTTTCTCAACGCCTCGACGGCCGACGGCTACAACCCGTACCGCATCTCCCGCGAGGGCGTCGACTGGGAGGTCGAGAACCCGGCCGACCCCTGGTCGCACATCGGCTACTGGGGCGACCATCAGATCGTCTACCTGCTCCGGCTCCTCGAGGCCCACGAGCGTTTCTGGCCGGGGCGGCTGTCGGCCGACCTCGGCCGACGCGTCTCGGCGTCGGTCGAACTCCCCTACGTGATCGCCGGCTTCGACGACCTGCTCCGCGACCCCCGGCACTCGATCCGCTTCGACCACGAGCGGCACGCGGCCCTGAAGGCCCGGATGGAGTCGCTCGGCGGCGACGGCGCGTTGGCCGTGTCGGCGGACGGTGAGCCGAGGCTCGTCGGCTTCTGCGAGAAGCTCCTGGTGCCGATGCTCGCGAAACTCACGAACCTCGTGCCCGGTGGCGGGATCTGGCTCAACACGCAACGGCCCGAGTGGAACGACGCCAACAACGCGCTGGCAGGCTGGGGGCTGTCGGTGGTGACCGTCTGCCACCTGCGGCGGTATCTCGACTTCCTCGACGGCCTGATGGCCGCGGCGGACGACGCCCCCCTCGAGCTGACGGTCCCGGTTGCGGAGATGCTCGACGGCATCGTGGCGGTCCTCGGCGAGGAGGCGTCGGGCGACGCCTTCGTGCTGTTCGAAGCGCTCGGCCGCGTCGGGGAGCGGCATCGTGCCGCCGTCTCAGCGGGCGGCTCCGACCGCACGCGGCACGTCGCTCCGGCGGCGATCCGACGGCTGATCTCCCTGGCCCGCGGCGTGGTCGATGACACGATCCGCTCCAACATCCGCGACGACGGGATGGTGCACTCGTACAACCGCCTCGAGGTGCGGGGGCGATCGATCGTGATCCATCGACTCGAACTCATGCTGGAGGGCCAGGTGGCCGCGCTGTCGAGCGGTGTACTCGCGGACGACGAGGCCGTGCGGCTGCTCGACGGCCTGCGGGCGAGCAGCCTCTACCGGGCCGACCAGCGAAGCTACCTCCTGCAGCCGGACCGTCACCCGTCCTCGTTTCTCGACCGCAACCGCCTGCCGTCGAACTGGAGAGCCCGGTGCCCGGAGTTCGCCCGCCGGGTGGACGACGGGGTTACGAACCTCGTGGTGGTCGATGCCGATGGCACCGCCCGATTCCAGGCCGACCTGAGCAACGCCCGTGACCTGGCCGCCGGGCTGGACGCCGCCCGCACCTCGGCCGCCGACCGCGCGGCCCTCCTCTCCCTCTGGGAGGAGGTCTTCCGCCACGACGAGTTCACGGGCCGAAGCGGAAGCTTTTTCGCCTTCGAGGGACTGGGGAGCGTGTACTGGCACATGGTGGCGAAGCTGCAGCTCGCGGTGCAGGAGTGCCATGGCCGCGCCGCGGCATCGGCGAAGCCGAGGCTCCTCGCCCACTACCGTGACATTCGAGACGGGCTCGGGTTCCGCAAGACGGCGGAGGAGTACGGCGCCTTCCCCACCGACGCCTACTCGCACACCCCCCGGCACGCCGGGGCGCAGCAGCCCGGCATGACCGGCCAGGTGAAGGAGGCGATGCTCTCGAGGCTCGTCGAACTCGGCGCGATCGTCGATCGCGGCCGGGTCCGCTTCTGTCCGGAGATGCTCGACGGTCACGAGCTTGGCCACGCGGGGCATTTCGACCATGTGGGCGTGGACGGCGTGGAGCGAAGCCTGCCGGTTCCGCCCGGAGGTCTCGCCTTCACCTTCTGCCAGGTGCCGGTGATCTACGAGCCCGCCAAGGAACCGACCATCACGATCACCCGCGCCGACGGGTTCGTCGAGGTCCACGCCGGTGACACGCTCTCGGCGGAGGCAAGCCGGGAGGTGTTTCTGCGATCGGGTGCGGTCAGTTCGGTCCGCGTGGGGATCGTCGGGACGGCAGCCGCAAAGGAGCCGTCATGAGCGACTCGCCACGGGGCATGAGGCTCTCCCTCGTCGAGAAAGTGGGCTACGGCCTGGGCGACACGGCGAGCAATTTCGTGTGGGCTCTCATGATGAACTTCATCATGTACTTCTACACCGACATCTTCGGCATCACGGCCGCGGCCGCCGGCACGATGCTGCTCTTCGCCCGCTCGACCGACGGCTTCTTCGACTTCTTCGTCGGCGCCGTGGCCGACCGCACCCAGACCCGCTGGGGGCGTTTTCGTCCCTGGCTGCTCTGGCTCTGCCTGCCGCTGGCGGTCGTGTTCGTGCTGGCCTTCACGACGCCCGGGCTGGGCGGCGGGCAGAAGCTCGTGTGGGCGTGGGTGACCTACAACCTGCTGATGCTCACCTACTCGGCGATCAACATTCCCTACGGCGCGCTCTCCGGCGTGATGACCGACGACCCGCTCGAGCGGACGAGCCTCAACGCCTACCGGATGGGGCTGGCCCAGGTCGGCGGGATCATCGCGAACACCGGTTTCCTGCCACTGGTGGCGTTGCTCGGGGCCGGCAGTCAGCAGCGGGGCGCCCAGCTCACGGTGCTGATCTTCAGCGTGGCCGCGGTGGCCCTGTTCCTCGTGTGCTTCGCCACCACCCGCGAGCGGATCCAGCCCCCGGCCGCCCAGAAGACGCGGCTGCTCGACGATGTTCGCACGCTGCTCGCGAACCCCCACTGGCTGATGATGTTTCTGGTCGGCATCGTCAACATCACGCTCGCGGTCGTCCGGGGCTCGGCCGGCATCTACTACCTGAAGAACTACCTGGGATGGGACGACGTGCGGCTGCTGGGAGGCTTTCCGGCGATCCCGCTCTACTTCCTCCTCGGCGGCCTGGCCATGATCGGCGGCGCGATGCTGACGCGGTTCGCGGTGGCGGCGATCGGCAAGAAGTGGGCGTTCATCGCCAGCATGGTGGCAGTGGCTCTGACCGCGATCCCCTTCTACCGCCTGCTTCCCGATCAGGCGGGCCTGGTGTTCACGTTCCACCTGCTCGGCATGATCGCCGCGGGCATCAATGCCACGCTCTACTGGACGCTGGTCGCCGACACCGCCGACTTTGCCGAATGGAAGTTCGGCACCCGCACCACCGGCATCATTTTTTCGGCGACAACCTGCGCCCAGAAGGCGGGCATGGGGATCGGCGCCGCGATCGCAGGATTCCTGCTGGATCACTACGGCTACAAGCCCAACGCCGAACTCTCGGAGTCGGCACGGCAGGGCATCCTGCTGATGATGAGCCTGATCCCTGCCGCCGGGCTGCTGGTTCTCGCCGGCGTTTTTTCCGGCTACGGACTCACCGAACCCGTCTGCCGCACCATCCGCGACGACCTCGCGGTCCGCCGCCAGACGGCCAACTGACCTGGGCGCTGGGCCGATCGCGTGCCGTGGTGCAATGGGTGCGTACACTCGAGGGTGTCATGCCCGCCGCAAGCCGCCATCTGTCGTTTCGCATCGCCGCGACGGCCATCGCCTGGGTCGCCGTGGCTGCCGGGATGCCGCGTGCCCGGGGGGCGGCGGCGGACTATCCGTACCTATCGTGGCAGGATGAGTTCGACGGCACGTCGATCAAGCCGTCGCTCTGGACGCACGACATCGGGACGGGCGCCCAGTACGGCCTCACCGGCTGGGGAAACAACGAACTGCAGTACTACACGGACCGCACGCAGAATGCCCTCGTCGGCAACGGCATGCTGACGATCAGGGCCCGCGCGGAGTCGTACGGCGGCATGTCCTACACGTCGGCCCGGCTCAAGACCGAGGGTCTCTTCAGCCAACTGGGCGGCCGATTCGAGATGCGGGCCGCGCTTCCCACGGGGCAGGGCCTCTGGCCCGCGTTCTGGATGCTGCCCGAGACGAACACCTACGGCGGCTGGGCCGCTTCGGGTGAGATCGACATCATGGAGGCCCGGGGGCAGCAGCCCAACCGCGTGGCCGGCACCATCCACTACGGCGGCAGCTGGCCGAACAACGTCTGGAGCGAGAGCGTGCGGACGCTGCCGAGCGGCCAGACGATCGCCGATTTCCACACCTATGCCCTCGAGTGGGACGTGTCTCCCTCGCCCGCCCTGCGGTGGTACGTCGACGACGTGCTCTACGCGACGAAGACGAACTGGTGGAGTTCGGGGGGCGCCTACCCCGCCCCCTTCGACAAGCCCTTCTCCCTGCTGGTGAATCTCGCCGTGGGCGGCAACTACGTCGGATCCCCGGATGCCTCGACGCCATTCCCGGCGCAGATGCAGGTCGATCACGTGCGGGTGTTCACCGCCGCGCCCCCCGCGATCACGTTCAACGTCGCGAGCGGCCTGCAGACCCAGGCGGCGGGAGGCCGTCCCTCCATTCCCGCAGCCTCGACCGTCACCAAGACCGGCGCGGGCACGATCGTGTTCGACGCCGCCAACACGTACTCGGCGCCGACGGCGATCGAAGCCGGTACCCTGCGGGTCGCCAACGCGTCGGGCCTCGCGGCCAGCCCGGTCGCGGTCAACGGCGGGGCGACGCTCGCCATCGCCGCCCCGGGCTCGACGGCCCTCGCCGGCGTCGCGCTCGACGCCGGAGCCGTCGTGACGCTGCGGAGCGACGTGCCGCAGATGGTCAGCATGCAATCGCTCGACTTCGGCTCCGCGACCCCGCTCACGATCGACAGCGGGGCGATGACGCGCGGCTACAGGAACATCTACGAGCTGCCGGCCAACGGCGGCGGGTATCTCTGGGGGCAGGTCTTCCCCGTGGCGGACCTGCGGGCGACGTTCACCAGCGGCACGAGCGTGACGCTCGCCCCGTGCGTCGTCAGCGACACGAGTTCCTATTGGTACACGCCCAGCGGTCGGCCCGGCGCCAGCGGCAACAAGACGGTCGAGGCCAACGTCTATGGCCAGGCGGACGGCACCTACGCCGGCGAGACGGTGCGGTTCAGCGGCAGCGTCGCCGCGCACACGCTCCTCAGCGGTTCCGGCAACTGGTCAGTCCGGGCGTTCATCCGGGACTTCGCGGCCGACTACAGTTCCATGGTCGAGTCGCAGGTGCCGATCTCGTCAACCGGGGAGTTCTCGGTCAGCCTCACGGCGATCAACGATCCCACGCGGCACGTGCAGTGGGGATTGCAGACCATCGGGCCGAACGTCTGGATCACCGATCTGGCCTCGAAGGGCGTGGTGGTCGTCAACTCGTCGTCGGCGACGGTCGCCGACGGGGGCAGGGTCGATGTCGGCCGGGGCAGCGTCACGGTGTCCGGCGGCCTTGCCGCCACGGACGTCGTGGCCCAGCTGCTCGGCGGTCGTGGCGACGGGTCGTGGACCGGTGCCCATGGGATCACCTCGACCGCCGTGGCGACGGACATCGCTCGGGGCGATTCCCGCGCCGTCGGCTGGCTCGAGCATGGCGACGGATCGGTCCAGTTCGCCTACGCGGCGCCCGGCGACACCAACCTCGACTGGCAGATCGACCTGCTCGACGCGGCCAACCTCCTCGCGAGCGGCCGCTTCAATACCGGCGAGCCGGCGACGTGGGAGGAGGGCGACTTCACCTACGACGGCGTGGTGGACGTGCTCGATGCCGCCGACTTCGTGGCCAGCGGCCTGTTCGACGACGGCGTCTACAACCTGCCGGCGGGAGCCTCCGGCGTGGCGGCCGTCCCGGAGCCGGCTGTGTTGACGGCGGCCGGTGCGATCGCCGTGCTGGGAATCGGCCGGTGGTCCGCCGCCCGCCTGCGGCGCCGGCAGCGGCGTCATGCCGGCTTCCGCCCCGGGGCGAACCAGGGGTAGATCGCCGGGATCACGAAGGCGGTGAGCAGCGTGCTCGTGATGATCCCGCCGATCACCACGGTCGCGAGCGGCCGCTGGATCTCCGCCCCGGAGGACGTCGCCAGGGCCATCGGCAGGAAGCCGAGGCTCGCGACGAGCGCCGTCATCAGCACGGGCCGGATGCGGACCTCGGCCGTCACGAGCGAGGCCTCCCGCGGCGTGAGGCCACCCCCGCGGGCATGCTCGGCCCCGGATACCCAGACCAGTCCATTGAGCACGGCGACCCCGAACAGTGCGACGAAGCCGACCCCGGCGGCGATCGAGAAGGGCATGCCCCGCAGCGCGAGCGCCGCGATCCCGCCCGAGGCCGCCACGGGGACCGCGCAGAAGATCAGCGTTGCCAGCCGCAGCGACTTGAAGCTCGTGTAGAGCAAAAGCGCGATCAGTCCGAGCACCACCGGCGTGATCAGGAGCAGCCGGCGGCTCGCGCTCACGAGATTCTCGAAATCGCCGCCCCATTCGATCGTGTAGCCGGCGGGCAGCTTCACATCGTGGGCGATCCGCCGCTGCGCCTCGGCCACGAAACTGGCAACGTCGCGACCGCGGACGTTGGCCGACACGAACGTGCGGCGGCGGGAGTTCTCGTGCTCGATCGACGGCGGGCTCTCCTCGATGCGGATGTCGGCGAGTTCGCCCAGCGGCACGGGGCGGCCGCCCGCCGCCTCCACGGGGATCTGCGGGACGAGATCCTCGTCCTCCCGCCACGCCTGCGGAAACCTGACCACCAGCGGAAACCGCGGTCGACCCTCGTAGATCACGCCCGTCTGGATGCCGCCCATCGCCGAGACCGTCTGCATGACGTCGATGCCGTCGATGCCGTGCCGCGCGAGCTGATCCTGCCGGGCGTCGATCCGGAGTGTGGGCACGTTGGCCTGCCAGTCGGCCCGCACGTCGGCGGCGCCGGGGATGTCGCGGAGCACGCCCTCGATCCGCTTGCCGAGGCTGCCGAGCGTGTCGAGGTCGTCGCCGTAGACGAGCACGGCCACGTCGGCCTTCACCCCCGCCACGAGCTCGTCGACCCGCATCTCGATCGGCTGGCTGAAGCCGAAGTTCGCCCCGGGCACCGCCGCCGTGAGCGCCTCGGACATCCGCTCGACGAGCTGGTCGCGGGTCACGCCCGCGGGCCACGTCGCCCTTGGCTCGAGCATCACCCAGACGTCGGTCTGCTGCACGCCCATGATGTCGTTGGCGATCTCGGGCCGGCCGGTCTTGCAGAACACCGTCCGCACCTCGGGGAAGTCCCCGAGCACCTTCTCGATCTGCGTGGTGAGCGGGATCGAGTCCTCGAGCGTGGCGCTGGGCAGGCGGTTCACCTCGACGAGCAGGTCTCCCTCGTCGAGCCGCGGCATGAACTCGGCGCCGAGCCGCAGCGTTACGGGCACGCTCATCGCCACCAGCATCGCCGCCGCGAGTGAGATCACCACCGGATGCCCCACCGCGAGTTTCGCCAGTGGCCGGTAGAGACGGTGGAACACCCGCATGACCAGGGGTTCGTGCTCCTCCTCGCGGGACAGCACGGTCGCAGCGAGCACCGGCATCAGCGTGAGCGAAATGACGAGCGAGCCGAGCAACGCGAACAGGACCGTGAGCGCCATCGGCCGGAACAGCTTCCCCTCCGTCC
>CAIKWU010000052.1 GCA_903831155.1 uncultured Planctomycetaceae bacterium
CCACCGTGAGCACGCCGTTGATGCCGTTCACGTCCACGACGCCGTCGCCGGCGAGGGCGCCGATCGTCTCACTGCTGGCGGAGAGCCTGAGCTGGCCGGTATTCGTCCCGGACGCGGCATTGACTGTGACGATCGCGGCATTGGGGAAATAGTTCACCGCCCCCGACAACACGCCGATCTGGAGGTTGCCGTTGCCCGTCGGGGCGACAGTCACGTTGCCGACAAAGGCGGCCGTGGTGGTGAAGAGCGACCGGCCCGAGCCGGTGATGGTCACGTTGCCCGAGCCCGTGATGTTCTCGTAGTCGGTCCGGTCCTGGGCGTTGGACTCGAACACGACGTCCCGCTCGAGCCTGATGCTCGTGAACTGGTTGTTGTCGCCGGTGGCGGCGCCCGAATAGATCGATCCGAGCGTGGCGGTACCCGCCCCGCTGCCCGACACCACGATCGCATTGGTGACCGCGGAGCGGTTGCCATCGAGGTACAGAGACACCGCCGACGCCCCCGTGCCGGCGTCGCCCAGTTGGATCGTGCCCGAGCCGAGCGAGGCGGCGTTGTACACCCGCACCTGGCCGCTGCGGATGGTCGTGCCGCCGGTGTAAGAGTTGCCCGTGCTGCCCGACATCGTGAGCGTCGAGGGGCCGTCCTTGAGCAGCGACACGCTGCCGCCGATCGCGTTACCGGCTGAGGCCTCGATGGTGTAGTTGTTCGAGGTGGACGACACGGTGAGGCCCCACGGCTGCACGGTGCCCGAGAGAACCACGGCCGAAGCCGCCGAGCCCGAGTCGTCGAAGGTGACGTAGTCGCCCGTGTAGAACTGCTCGGACGCGCCGCCGTCGTCGAAGGCCGAGGAGCCGATGGCGCTCCACACATTGCTGGCCGTACCGCTCCAGACGAGCGGCATGTTGCCGGTGTCGAGCGTGATCGCCGTGCCCGTGTCGGCGAAGACCGCCTGCCGGTAGGCCGCACTCCCCGACAGGAGGAAGTCGGTCGCGACGGTGCCCGCATAGGTGCCCGAATAGTTGAGGACGGCGTAGGGGCTCACCACCGTCGGCAGCGTGGCGAACGACACCGTGATCGAGCCGGACGTGGTCGTCAGGTCCGCCGCCGAGAGAGCCGTGGTCGTGTTCGGATCGATCGGCAGCGACGTCGTTCCGGTCGAGAAGGTGAGGCTTCCAACCGCCCCCTCACCGGCGATGCCACCGCCCGAGGCGACCGTGAACGCCGACGAGGCCGTCGTGCCGGTGATCGCGAGCACGCCGGCGGAAATCGTCGTGGGCCCGGAGTAGGTGTTCACGCCCGAGAGCGTGGTGGTGCCGGTGCCGACCTTCTGGAACGCCGCGTCGCCGGCGAGCGTGACGGAGATCGTCTGACTGCCGGTGCCGGTGGAGGAGCCAGTCCGCGTCGTGCTGCTGTCGGGATTGAACTGCACGATCCCGCCGCCGGCCGTCGCGATCGTCCCGCTGCCGGTGATGCTGTTCATCAGCACGAACGTGTTGCCGGCCGAGACGGTGTCGAGCGTGCCGGTGCCGGAGAGCGTGATCGGGGTGTTGATCGCCGCGGCAAGCGACGTGCCCGAGTTGCGGATCGTACCGTCCGACCAGTTGAAGTAGGCGGTGGCGGCACTGCGACCGATCACGCCCCACTGGCTGCCGAGGGCGAGCGTGCCGCCGGTGAGGGTGTAGGCGTTTGAGCCCGAGGTCTGTCCACGCTGGTCGATCACCACCCAGTTGGTGTTCACGTCGCCGCCCGACTGGTTGAACTGGCCGATGCCATCGACGCCGACGTAGATGCCGCCGGCCGTCTCTGACGCGCTTCCACCGGACGGGGTCGTCGCGCTGCCGGGCGTGGAAAACGTGATCGAGCCAGCGGAGAGGTTGTAGGTGGACGTCTCCGAAGAGTAGTGGCCGACCCTCAGGTTGTAGCTGCCATCGGTGGTGCTCGTGCCACCGAGAACGACCGACCCGCCCGACTGGTTGACCGTGCCACCAGCGGCGCTTGCATCACCGACCGTGAAATACCTCGTCCGTAGAGTTGCTCCGCTGCCGATGGTCAGGATCGCCCCACTGCCACTCGCCTGGGTGGCCACCGCGAATGTGCCGCCGATGGTGCCCGACACGTCGAGCAGGTCGATCGTGTTGCTGCCGGAGGTGCCCACGCTGAGCCCCAGGCCGAGCGTGTTCACCTGCACGATCGGCTTCGTGGCCGCCGTGGTGGAGGTGTAGGCGGCGGTGATGTTCTGCCCCGCGGCGAGCGTGTAGCCGTCGGCACGTTGAAAGCGAATGATAGGGGCGTTGATGTCGGCATACAGGACCACGTCGCCGCTGCCGAGCGACCCGGTCGTGCCCGCCGTCGAGCCGATCACCAGGATCTGGTTGTAGGCCGTGGAACCACCACCGCCACCGTTCACCCAGATCCGGCCGAGGCCCGCGTTGCTGCCGGTCAGAATGGTGGTGGAGGCCTGCTGCACGCCGCCGATCACGAGGTCGTCGGTGGCGGGATTCGTCGCCGCCATCGGCCCCGCGATCGTGAGCGTGGCGTTGTAGGGGGAGATCTTGGCCGTGCCGACGAGCGTGATGGAGCCGCTCAGCGTGGCGCCGCCGTCGCCGCGGATGGCGCCGATGCCGCTCGAGGTGCCGGAGTAGGCTCCCGTGGGCACCGCGATCGCGGTGCCGTTCGCGGCAAAGGCCGACGTCGCCGCGGTGCCGCCGGCCGTTTCCTGGTAGCCGTAGCCCGTGAGCGTCATCGCGTTGGCGAACGTGCCCGAGGAGACGATGAAGAGCTGCCCGCGATCCTGCACCACCACCGCCGCCGTCGGCCCGAGATTGTTGGTGCTCGTCACGCCCACCCGCATCGACCCGTTGGAGGCGAGCGAGCCGGATGGGGCCACGGTGAAGGTGCCCGAGAAGGCGGTGTTCGAGCCCGAGAGCGTGACCGCCTGGGAGCCCGCCGTGCCGCTCACGTTGGCGTCGAACACGACGGCACCCGAGCCCGAGAGATTGCGGGTGAAGGCCCCGGGCTGGTTGTTCGTGAAGACCCGCAGGGTGGCGCCCGACGCCACCGCCACGCCGCTGGTGGCCGTGAGCGGCGACCCCAGGCCGGGCGACGTGCCCGAGTTGACCGCGAGCACGCCTGCCGACACCGTCGTCGACCCGGTGTAGGTGTGGGCCGACAGCCCGTCGAGCGTGGCAGTGCCGGTGCCGATCTTCGTGAAGGGCATCGCGCCGAGACCGGCGATCACGCCCGAGCCGCTGATCGTGTAGTTCACGGTGGTGTTGGAGAACCGCGTCGCCGACGGCTGGACGGTGCCGGTGAGCACGATCGACGTGTTGAGGCCGGTGTCGTCGAACACCGTGTCGTCCCCCTGCAGGAAGGTGGTAACGCTGCCGGTGGACACGACCTGCCAGTTCGGTGTGGTGTCGATGTTCCAGGCGTTGTCGGTGCCCCCAGTCCAGACCACCTGCCCGGCATCGGTGATCGAGTAGCCGATCGCCGACCCGCTGTCCACGAGCGACCCGACGGCGTGGCCCGGCGCGGTCGCCGCGAACCCCGACAGCCCCGGCGACGTCCCGAGATAGGTGATCAGGGAATAGGTCGTGCCCGCCGTGAGGGAACCGTTCGGCGTGAATGAGAACGTGGCCGTGCCGCCCGTGGTGGTCAGGCCGTTCACCCCGGTCACGGCGATCAGGTCCGTGCCGTCGTCACCGATCGTGTAGAGGAGCGACTGCGCACCGGAGCCGAACGTCAGCGTGCCGGTGGTGATCGTGCCGGCCGTGAGGAGGTTTCCAGGCATGGTCACCGTGTCTGCCGCGATCTCCAGGGAGTTCAGGGTGCCCTCGCCTCGCACCGTGCCGGCGGCCAGCGTGAAGGCCGGGGCGACCGTGGTGCCGCCGAGCACGAGCGTGCCTGCGCCCGCCTTCGTCAACCCGCCATCCCCCACCACCGCCGCGGAGAGGGTCAGGTCGTCGGCCGCGGAGCCGTTGTTCACCGTGATCGTCTTCGCCGATGTGCCGGTCGACAGCGAACCGGCTCCGCTGATCGCGTGGGCGCCGCTCGTATTCGTGGCGGTCGCGATCGTGGCGAACGCCTGCGTGAAGCCCGAGTCGATCTGCACGGTGGCGCTGTTCGAGTTGCCCTCCCCCAACTGCCAGGACGACGTCGGGTCGAGGGCGTCGTTCGCCGCGACCACCAGCCTGCCGCCACCGATGACGAACTGGCCATGCTGGTTCGTGCCACTGGCGAGCGTCCAGGTGCCGGAGTCGGTCTTGTAGAGCTGCGCCGACCCGAGCTCCAGTCGCCCCGTTACCAGCCCGCTGCCGTTGGCCCCCCGGATGAACATCGCGGTCGAGGCCGTGGCCGACTGGATCACCGATCCGGAGATGGTGAGCGTGCCGGACGACGACGTCAGCCCCTGATAGAGGCCGCTCTCGAGCTGGATCATGCCGGCCCAGGTGTTGTTGCCCGACTGGTTCTCGAGATTCGACCGATTGTTGCTGATGTTGCTCGTCGAGGTGTTGCTGAGAATGAGCGTCTTGTCGGTGCCATAGGTCAGGCCGCCGCTCAGCTGGAGCGTGTTGGACTGTGAACTGACCGCGTTCTCCGCATTCTGAACGATGATCGTGGTATTCGTGCCGGCGGCGCTCGTGTTCGAGAGCCGGAGCGTGCCGTTGGAGACGGTCGTGACGCCGGAATACGTGTTCGTCCCCGAAAGGATCGTCACGCCGGTGCCGACCTTCGTGAGGGCAAACCCCCCGCCAATCGGGCCGCTGAGGGTGAACGTCGTGCCGTTGCCGCCCACGGTCGAGTCGGTGGCGAGCGTGACGGCGCCCGAGAGCGACGCGGTGCCGTTCGAGGAGTTGAGGGCGGCGGTGCCGCTCGCCACGCCCGTGCCCGAGATGGTGACCGGCTCCGCCCCCACGCCGACGTTGAAGATGTCGAGCGAACCGCCCGACGACACCACCGTGCGGCCGGACGTGGCACCCAGGCCGGTGGTGTTGCTGACGCGGATCACGGCCCCCGCGCCTGCCGTGATCGTGCCGGAGATCGTGTTCGAGCCGGAGAGCACGAACGTGGGGATCTCCGCCGACCCCCCCGGTGTCCGCTGGAAGAGCAGGTTTCCGGTGCCGCTCACGATGCCGCTGAACGTCTGCGCGTCGCCCCAGAACTCCTGGATCGTGCTGGCGGCGGTCACGGACACGGTGCCGCTGTAGACCGTGGCGCCGTCATTCGCGTAGAGCGTGCCGCCGTTGAGCAGCCAGCCGTTGGAGAACGTGCCGGAGTTCGCGGAGGCGATGTTGTGGAAGAGCGTGCCGCCCGAGTTGATCGCGACGCGGCCGGTGCCGAGGCTCGCCGTGGTGCCGCCCACCGTGGAGAGCGACGTTCCGCTGGAGATCGCGAGCGTGCCGCCATTGATCGTCACGCCGCCGCTGAACGTGTTCGAGCCGGTGAGGATCATCAGGCCGGTGCCGGCCTTGACGAGCGTCCCAGAGCCGGAGATCGTGCCGGTGATCGCCGTCGTGCCGGAACCCGTGCCCGTCAGCGCGAACGTGCCCAGCGACACGTTGTTGAGCACCGCGAGCCTGCCGGCCGCGTTGTTGCTCCACGCCTGCGAGGTGCCCAACGTGATGGCGACGCCGTTGGATGCGGCACCGATCGTGGCCGTTCCAGTGCCCGTCTTCGAGATTCCGGAGGACCCGAGCGTGAGCGTTCGCGCCGCGGTGCCGCCGAGCAGCGTGGTGGCAGCGGTCGACGAGAACACGAGCCCCTGGACAGACCGGTCAGCGTTGAGATTCACCGTCTGCGCCGAGGTGGCGCTGGTGGCACTGAAGATGGTGATGGTGGTGGTCGTGGGCAGGGAGCCGGGCGCGACGCTGCTCGTGGAGGAGGTCGTCCAGTTGCCGAGCGTTCCCCAGTC
>CAIKWU010000053.1 GCA_903831155.1 uncultured Planctomycetaceae bacterium
GCAGCATGCTCATCTGCGCCCGGCTCTCGATCTGAAACACGCCCACCGTGTCGGCCCGCGAGATCATCTCGTAGACAGCCGGATCCTCGGCCGGCACCGTGGCGAGCGTGAGGTCGGGTCCGCCGGCCTCCTTCACGAGGTCGAACGCCCGGTGGATCGCGGTGAGCATCCCGAGCGCGAGGCAATCGACCTTCAGGATCCCCAGTTCGTCGAGGTCGTCCTTGTTCCACTGCACGATCGAGCGGCCCTCCATCGTGGCCGGCTGGATCGGCACGAGCTCGCAGAGCTCGCCCCGCGTCATCACCATGCCCCCCACGTGCTGGCCGAGGTGACGGGGAAAGCCGACGAGTTGGCCGACGAGCGTCGTGAGCCTCGTGCACGCATCACTCGCGGGGTCGAGCCCCGCTTCGGCCAGCCGCGTCGGCAGATCCTCCACGTGGTCACCCACGTCGATCACGCCGGCGATCGCATCGACGCGGTCGAGCGAGAAGCCGAGCACCTTGGCGAGGTCGCGAACGGCCGACCGCAACCGATACGAGATCACCTCGGCCGTCATCGCCGCGCGGGAGCGGCCGTAGGTGTCGTAGATGTATTGCAGCACCTCCTCGCGGCGATGGTGCTCGAAATCGACGTCGATGTCGGGCGCCTCCCGCCGCTCGCGGCTCACGAACCGCTCGAAGAGCACGTTCATCCGCGCGGGATCCACCGACGTGATCCCGAGGCAGTAGCAGACGCACGAGTTGGCCGCCGAGCCGCGGCCCTGACAGAGGATGCCGCGGCGGCGGGCGAATCGCACGACGTCGAACACCGTGAGGAAGTAGGCCTCGTAGCCGAGCTCGCCGATCAGCGCGAGTTCGTGCCGGAGCAGCTCCTGCACCTTCTCCGGCACGCCGTCGGCATACCGTTTGTGCGCCCCCTTCCAGGCGAGGTCGGCGAGGTGTTCTTTGGCCGTGCGGCCGGCGGGCACGATGGCGTCCGGGTATTCGTATCGCAGCTCGTCGAGCGAGAAGGTGCAGCGGGCGGCGATCTCGGCCGACCGCTCCACCGCGGCCGGCCAGAGAAACCGTCGGCCCGCCGCATCGGCCGTGCCGCGGCCCGTGGGGAGCGCGGCGAACCGCTCGGCGATCCGCCGTCGCTCGTGGAGGTGACGCTCGCCGTTGGACAGGAGCGATTCGCGGATCGCCTCGACCGTCTGGCCCTGCCGCACCGCCGCGAGGGCATCGAAGAGGGGCAGCCGCGAACGCTCGTGGTAGCGAACATCCCCCGCGGCCACGAGCGGCACACCCGCCCGCTCGGCCGTCTGCTCGAGCCATGCCAGCCGGTCGTCGTCGTCGCCCTCGAGCGCCACCTCGGCGAGCGCCCAGAGCCGGTCGCCAAACACCTCTCGCCACGCAGCGAGGCCGCTCAGCACGCCGCCGAATGCTTCATGCCGCTGGTGCCGTTCGAGGGGGCGTGCTTCCGGCATCAATGCGCCCGCGAGCAGGCCCGCGGAGTGCGTCGCAACGTCATCGAGCGTCACCACACAGCCGCCGGAGCGGGCGGCGGCTCTCTCGATCCGCGAGCCTGCAGCCGCCTCCCCCGCCTCGGCCCGTCGCATGTGGCCGCGGGTGAGCAGCCGGCAGAGGTTGGCGTAGCCGGTGCGGTCGGCGGCCCAGAGCACGAGCGGCGGCGCATCGAGCGGTTCGAGGGCCGCGCCCACGATCAGCTTCAGTGCCGGCCTCATCGCCGAGTTCAGTCCGAGATCCTTCGCGGCGGCATGCGCCCGCACGATGCTGGCGAGCGTGCCTTTGTCGGTGATCGCCAGCGCCTCATAGCCGAGGGCATGCGCCCGCCGCACGAGCTCCTCCGGGTGCGATGCGCCTTCCAAGAAGGAGAAGTTGCTCGTGCAGTGCAGCTCCGCATACCGCGGTCCGATGTCGCTGGGTTCACTCATGATCTCATTCCTTCAGGTCGCAAATGGTGCACCGACAGGGAAGGCACAGGTTGAAAACCTGCGCTACGGCAGCCCCGAGCCCCACCATGGCGAGCCCGCGACCGGCCGGACTTCCACGATCGCCCTCATGCGAACATCCCGTGCAGAAACCAGCCGCCATCCCGCAGCCGGCGAAACAGCCAGAACCGCTCTCCCGAATCCGTCTCCACCACGTAGTAGTCGCGGCGGACCGTCGGCCCCCGCCACCACGCCGTCTCGATCCGCTCGGGGCCGTGGGCCTGCACCACGCGGTGCGGCACGTCGCCGAGCCGAAATCGCGCGGGCGGCCCCTCGGGAGCGATCGCCATCACCTCGCCCTCGAGCCCGTCGAGGGGCACCGGCCTGGGCGGCATCCAGATCGGCCGCCGGCCCACCGGCAGAGCCCGCGGCACCGCGTAGCCCCGGGCCCCGGAGCGACTCACGCGATCTCGCGACGAAGGCCTGCCTGACGCAGGCTGGCCGACTGTCGCAGGCCGACCGCTCGGCGGCGCCGCGATCCAGGCATGCTCCGGCTGGGCGTCGCCAACGAGCTGCGGCTCGCACACGGCGGCCCGGCCGAGCCTTCCGGCGAGCCGGTCGAGGAGCATCGCCACCTCCGCATCGGCATCCGACGCCTCGAGCCCCTTCGTGCCGCCACCGAAGAGAAGCCGCTGCCGGCACGACACCGCCCCTGCCGCGATCACCTCCACGGCCACGCCGTCGATCTCACCCGGCAGTCGCTGCCGCCCCAGCCGCAGCCGCACGAGCTCGACGAGGTGCGACCGCGACGCCGTCGGCCGAAACAGGCCCACGTCGATCACGGTCGGCGCGGCCATCCGCGCGGCATGCTCGATCCGCACCTGCAGCGCGAGCACTCCCTCGCCGCGGGCCACGAGCGGCGCAAGGCAGCGGCCGACGAGACCGTCGATCAGACCGATGAGCTGCTGCTCGTCGAGGTCGACCGTCCGCACGGGGAAATCGAACGCCTGCGACTCCTGCGGCAACGCCTCGCCGCCGGGCGGCACGATCGGCTCGGCGACATGCCCCTGAAACTCCGCCAGCCGGCGGCGGAGCAGGGGAGGGAACCGCGATGCCAGGCTCCGCGGCGAGAGAGCGAGCACGCCGCCGATCGTGTCGATTCCCACCTCGGCAATCGCGGCAGCGGTGGCCTCGTCGATGCGGAGCGCCGCAGCGGGCAACTCGGCGAGCACCTGCGCCGCTTCGCCACGCGGCACCATGGCCCAGCGACGATGCCGCCGCGACGCCAGCCGAACCCCATGTGAGGATGCCCCCTGCGCCACTCGCCGCACAACCAACGGCACGGCCTCTCCAACGACCCGCGCGACGGCGTCGGTGTGGTGGGCTGCCGCCCAGGCCGCGGCGGGCGTGTCGGCGATGGCGGCCCTCGCGTGGAGGCCACGAGCGGCGAGCGTCCATACGGCCGTGCGGACGAGCGACTCCTCGCCACCGAAGAAGCCGGCCGTGCCCGTGACGTCGAGATGCAGGCACTCCGGCTCGCCGGCGATCACCTCCTCGATGCCCACCGTCGGCGAAAACCGCCGGCACCATCTCGCGATCCGCTCGAGCGCCTCGCGGTCGGCGGCCGGATCGTCGGGATCGACCTCGGCGACATGACAGGCCCGCGAGCCATGCGCGATCGCGAGCACCGCCATCGCCTCGGCGAGCGACATCCCCGACGGAATGGCGACGCGGCCGCCCCGGCCCGACACCACTGGCCTGCGACGTTCGGTCGGCGGCGGCTCCGCCCACGCCCACGAGACGACCGTCATCGCGCCCCGACGCTCACGGCGGCAGACGAACACCGGCACCTTGCGAAGTTCGGGCCTCGCGAGCAGCCGCCGCTGCACCGGCCACCGCGGCAGCCAGATCGTCAGGAAGCGCGACATGCCACACCGTTCCTTCCGCTCGCAGCCACCACAGGCCGCGACTTCTCAGCGACTCCGCACGACACCCCGGCACATCCTCTCGTCAGGTCGAGCGTCACCTCGGCTGTGTGCTGACCTTCGGCGGTGATGGCCGACCAGCTGCCGCCGGCCAGCGTCAGTCGCAGGCGCCGTTCCGTCAGCGTGCCGCCTGCCTGACTCGAGACTCCGGGCCGGGGCGACACGGCGACCCTTGCCTCGGCCCACGACGGTTCGCCCCGTGTCGCCACAGGCCGCACGAACAGGCCGACGGCACCGCTCCCCGCGGCAGCCAGCTGCCAACGGCGCATGGCGGTGGACCACTGCTGGCTTGCACTGCCCATCCGCGAGCCAGCCTGCACTCCGCCCGCCCGTGCCCGCGGCCACGCCAGCACCGCCGCCACGCCCGTGCAGCGAAGCGCCTGGTCGATCGTCCAGATCTCGTCGTCATGCCGCGAGGGCCGGGCCACCACGAGCCGCCGCTCGTCGCCCAGCCACGGCATCACGGCCGGCGGATGAAACCAGCCGGTGCGATCGACCACCACGATCGTCCGCGGCCGGACCTGTTCGCTTGCCGCGCCACCATTCACCGCCGCCAGCCGGCAGGCCACCGCGAATGCCAGCGACACCGCCCCGCCGGCCCCGGGCCCCGCATCCCCCTCGGCCAGCCACTCAATGAGGCTCCCGGGCCGGACGCCTCCTGCCGGCAGCAGGGCATCGAGCGGCCGAAACCCGCTCGACACCACCGGCCGCTCCCGCTCCCGCACGAGCAGGTCGCCGCCGCTCAGGAGGGCCGCCGCCGGCACCACCGAGCCTGTTTTCAAGGCCATTTCCGTGGTCGTGAAGGTCACCATCGCCGCCTCCGCCAGGCCGTTCCGGCCCGCCGCCTCCGTGAATGTACGTGCGTACAGTATACGGATCGGCACGAGACGTCAACCATCTGCAACCCGCGGGAAGACTCTCGTCCGAACTCCCAGCGTCAGGAGCCGAGCCAGGCAAGCTTCGACGAACCGCGGGGCACGATCGCCTTCTCGCCCGGGATCTCCCAGCGGCCCGGGGTTTTCGAGAACTCGACCCCCGGCTCGAGCCTGTTCACGTCACCGAAGGCGGTGTCGAGCGTCACGCCCGTGGGCGGGATCAGTTTGTGCGTCGGGTCGGCAAGCCCCCGCGCCACCTCCTCCCGCTCGAAGAGCCCGAGCTGGGAATACCACATCGAAAACCGTGAGAGCGACGTGCGGACGTGATAGCTGCCGCCGCGTTCGGCCCGCATCTTCAGAGCCGCGAGCACCCCGCACGCGGTGAGGTAGCCGGCGACGTAGTCGTTCAGGATCTTCGTCGGAGGCAGTTCGGGCTTGTCCCGCGTCCCCTCGAGCACGGTGTAGCCGGTGCAGCAGTTGGCATCCATGTCGAAGCCACCACGCTGGGCCCACGGCCCTTCCCAGCCGAAGGCACGGATCGAGGCGTAGATGATGCCCGGAC
>CAIKWU010000054.1 GCA_903831155.1 uncultured Planctomycetaceae bacterium
AGTTCGTCGCGGATCAACGTCTCGTCAACGAGCTGCTCCATGACCGTCGCCTCCACCTGGCGGCGGCGATCGGACGTGATCGTCTGCTGGGGGCCGAGCCTGAGGATCACGGCATCGAGCGTCGACCTCAGGATCGGCGTGTCACCGACCCGGGCGACGACACCCACGGCCGGCGGGTCTGCGTCCTCCGCCCGTGCGAGCCCCGCCAGGGCGACGACCCCCAGTGCCCGCACCAGGAAACCGGACCATCCGCGCCGTGCGGTCGATCGCATCGCTGCATCCCGAGGGACGAACATCACCGTCATGACCTCCGACGCGGAGCACCTCGGCGAAACCGTGGCCTCCGACCCCTGGGCACCGACCTGACATGGTATTCGATCAGTCCCCGCTCCAGAACCCGGACAACGGGCGGCTGGCGGAGCGGCCTCGTCTGCGGCCAGAATGTCGGCCCCCGAGGCGACCGCTCGCGCGCGGTCGTGGGCGACGCACGGACTCCCGCATGGCGAAAATCGCGATCAGCCTCTGCGGTGAAGGACGCGGCCATGCCACGCGGGTGAGCACGCTCGTCCACCGCCTGGAGGAACGGCACGACATCCTCATCTGGACCTCCGCCGACGCCCTCGACGTGCTGCGACAGCGATTCGCCTCCGGCCACCCGCGGGTCCGGATCGAGGAAGTTCCCGGGATGGTGTTCGAGTACAGCGCTGGACGGCTCGACGTGGCCAAGTCGGTCGTGGCGGGAATCGACTACCGCGCCCGACGTCTCGGGCCGCTGGTCGATCGGATGATCGCCGGCCTTGAGGCGTTCGGGGCCGACCTCGCGATCACCGACTTCGAGCCTGCGCTGCCCCGCGCGGCCGGCCGGCTGGGCGTGCCGCTGGTGAGCATCGATCACCAGCACTTCCTCGTGGCCTACGACCTCGATGTGCTCCCCTGGCCGCTCCGCTGGAGTGCATGGTTCATGGGCCACGCCGTCTGGATGTATGTGCCGGAGGCCGACGACACGGTGGTCTCGGCCTTCTTCCGACCCCCGCTGCGGCACGGCTGGGAGCACGTGGTGCAGGTCGGGCCGTTCCTCCGTCCCGAGGTGGCCGCCGCGCGGCCCTCCGACGGAGGCTTCATCCTCAGCTACCTGCGACGGCACACGCCCTTCTCGGCGATTGAGTCGCTCGCCGACTGCGGCTTGCCGGTGAGGGTCTACGGCCTCGGGCACCGCGAGACGGTGGGCAACGTGTCGTTCCACGCGATCGAAGAGGCGGCGTTCGTCGCCGACATGGCCTCGTGCACCGCGCTGGTGGCCGCCGCGGGGAACCAGCTGATCGGCGAGGCCCTGCATCTGGGCAAGCCGTTGCTCGTCCTTCCCGAACTCGCGCACGCCGAGCAGATGATGAACGCCCACTTTCTCGAGAGCATGGGCTGCGGAGCGTTCTGCCCGCTCGAGGAGGTGACCCGCGACCGCATCCGGGCCTTCCTCGGCTCGCTCGACGGCTACCGCGGCCCGCTCGCCGCCGTCGCCGGCAGGCTCAACGGCACCGAGGCCGCGCTGGAGGTGATCGAACGACGGCTGGAGACGGGCCGCGCCGCCGCGGCCCGAACCTGACGCGGATCAGCCCCCCGAGCAGGCGGCGACGATGGCCGGGAGCATGGCCCGCATCGCCCTGGCCCGGTGGCTGATGACCGCCTTGACAACCGCCGGGATCTCGCCGAACGTGCGGTGATACTCAGGCACGATGAAGAGCGGGTCATAGCCGAAGCCGCCGCTGCCCTGGGGGGCCTCGGCGATCAGACCGTGGCAGTCGCCCTGCGACACCGCCACCACCCGGCCGGATGGCTCGGCGAGCGCCGCGTGGCAGGCGTAGTGTGCGGCCCGCGACAAACCCGCGACACCCCGCAGCCGCTCCAGCAGCAGTTCGCTGTTGCGGGCATCGACCACGAGGCGATCACCGGCGGCCCCCGAGAAGCGGGCTGACCTCACTCCGGGCTCGCCGCCGAGGGCGGGAACCACGAGCCCGCTGTCCTCCGCCAGCACCCACGCGCCGACCGCGACCGCCTGGCACGACGCCTTGAGCGCCGCGTTCTCGGCGAACGTGGCCCCCGTCTCCTCCACCTCCACGGCTCCCGGCAGCCCTGCGAGCGAACGGCAGCCGATGCCGTGCGGCTCGAGCAGCTCGAGGAGCTCGCGGACCTTGCCGTGGTTGGTCGTGCCGAGAACGAGCATGGCCGGCATCGGCTCTAGCGGCGTCCGGCGGGGGGCCGCGGCACGTCGATCGGCCGCGGCTGCACGTCGAGCAGGATGCCGCCGAACACCCGCGGCATGATCTGGCCGCGCGACAGGAGCGCCTGGTCGGGCCCCAGATTCGCGACGATCCTCGTGATCTCGGGATGCGGCATCGGTCGGCCGTCGGGGCCCGGCACGTTCAGCTGGTCGATGCTTCCGACGCAGACGATGCTCTCGTCCCGGTCGTGGAACTCCCAGGCCTGCCAGCCCTGGCGGCGGAGGGTCTCGGTGAGCCGATGGGCCTTGTCGGCGGCCTCGACCAGCCGGCTCTCCCGCTCCACGCCGCGGAGCTGGGGATCCTTCCAGCCATTGCCCTTGAGCACTTCGACGAACCGTCCCATGTCGACGAGCCCGGAGCCCTGCTGGGCCGGCTCGTCGCCGCCGGCGCCGGTGTTGAACGTGCCGGCGCCGGCGAACGTGGCCACCCGCACCGTGTAGCGTCCTGGGCAGTCGAGCAGCCCGTGCGTGACGTCGGCGTTCATCTCCATCACGAACTCGTCGATCCGCTGACGTGAGAAGTAGTCGTCCGGGAGCAGCGGATTCGGGATCAGGATGGCCGCGTGGAGGGGAGGCTTCGCCCCGGGGGCCGAACGGACGTGGTCCGGATTCGCCTGAAGGAACTCGCTCTCCAGCCGATCGGCCGCCGCGGCCGCGACGGACTTGGGCCTCAGCCCCTTCACCTTCTGGAGGATCTTCTGGCCGCGTGGATCCTCGGCGGAGGCAAAGTCGCCCACGAGCACCGCGACCTCGACCACCTGCTCGGAGTTGGCATACCGCATCCGCTTCGGCGTGCCGTCGGGATTGAGGCCGACGCCACGCTGCTCGCCGGTGTAGTCGAAGGCCTTCTCGTGCGTGTAGGCCTGGAGGCGATGGGCCGAGCGGAGTTCCTGGACGAGTTGTCGGGCGTCGTCGCGGGCACCCTCGCCGCGAAACGTCGTCGCCAGCACGAGCCACGGTCCGTCCTTCTCGGCGAGCGGATACATCGCCCGCGAGTCGCCCTCGGTGCTCCCGAACCAGCTCGTCGGCAGCCAGCCCTGGGCTCGGGCCGGACGCGGGGCCGTGCTCGCAGCCACGGCGAGAACCACGAACACGGTGACGCGGCGGACGAGATCGGATCCTGTCACGACTGGGCTCCTGCGACCGTAGCCCGGACCAGCGGCCGGGCGGGGCGGGACGGTAGCAGGGGCCGGGGGGCGATGCCAGACTGATGGGGATCGGGAAGCTGGGCCGTCCGGCATCCCGCACGCCGCCTGGACACCGCAGCCATGCCAGCCCCCGCATCCCGCCGGATCCTCGTCGCGACCGTGCTGACCGTGTGGCTCGCCGCGGTCATCGCGCCCCCGTGCGGACTCTATGCCTGGCGCGACACCCGGCTCGCGGTGCTCTCGACGCCGGAAGCACGGCGGCAGTGGGAAAACTTCCGCGAGGACGTTCGCCGCCAGACCGGCCGCAGCGGACCCGTGCAGCGCAAGGTGCCGCGGAGCACCGAGCCGCCGGAACTCGTCTGGCTGCGGGACTACGCCCCGCTCGCGGCCACCGCGTGGGTGGTGCTGGCGGGAGTCCTCGGCGGCGTGCTGGCGGTGTTCGTGCTCGGCGTGGCCGGGTCAGCGGCCGAGGAGCAACCGGCCCGTGATCGCGACCACGAAAAACAGCACGACGGTGATGGCGAGCACGCCGATGAACGACGACACGGCTGACTCCGGGAGACCGGCGGACGGAGCGTTGTGCCTCCGCCTCGATGCCCCCGATCGTAGACCGCCCCGGCATGCCGAACAAGACGACATCGGCCGACCGATCAGCCGCTGGACGTCCGCCGGAAGATGTCCTCGGAGACCAGCATCCGGCCGGTGCGGCCCACGTCGTCGAGCGTCCGCCGCTGGCCGACGGTGTGCCACGGCGTGACGTCGGCAAGTTCGGGCATGATCTCGAGGATCTGCTCGATCAGCATGCCCACCATGCGGCCGACGGGCTCGCCGTCGGTCCGCTCCCGGATCGCGGCGGCGGTCTTCATCAGCTTCACCATCCGCGACCTCTCCAGCACCGGGCCCGACAGCTGACCCTCGCCCTCGACGAGCAGTTCGGCGACCGGCACCTCGAGCACCTCCTGCCAGCGTTGCAGGTCGGACAGCCTCAGGTCGGAGTCGGGCTGCTCCTGGCGGCGGACGACGGGCAGCGACAGTCCAAGCCGCCGCGCGACGTTTCGCAACGTCACTCCCTGACGCTGCCGCACCTCGGCGATCCGGTGAAGCGGCGCGGGGCGAAGCCCGGACTGCCGGCCTCCGCACGTGTCGAACTCGGCCCTCGCGGCATCGGAGTGCTCCGAGTCCGCCACGGCGAGCGGATCGTTGGCGTCGATGTCGTCCGAGTCGTCGTAGTCGTCGCGGCAGTCACGGTCGTAGTGCACGGTGGCCATGGTCGGTCCTCCAGCAAAAGTGACATCCGCCGCCGGGGCGGGGACCGCTTCGTCGCGGTGGAAAGAGGTACGCACCCCGCCGGGCAAGTGTTCATGCGGAACATGCGGAAATGGTTTTTTCGCGTGGCGGCGGCCGTGGTAGCCTGCGGCCGGCTGCGGCGGGATCCGTGTTCCCCCCGTCGGCCGCAGCCCAACCGAGGCGGACCATGGCGATCGACGAGCCGGCCGGATACGCCCCACTTCGGCACGACGCCGCCTGGTCCGAGCTGCCGTCGCGGTCGGTCGTGCTGGCGACCGGTCGCGACGCCGTCGCCTTCGTGGACCGGTTCACCACGGCGTCGCTCGCCCCCGTCGCGATCGGCGGCGGCACCGAGACGATGTTCACCGACGCTCGCGGCTGGGTGCTCGCGTTGGCGACGGTGCTGCGGATCGAGGACGGCCTCGAGATCGACGCCGGGCCGGCGCCGCGCACGTCGCTCCTCGATCACCTCGAGCACTATCACATCCGCGAGCTCTTCGAGCTGCGCGACGCGTCGACGGCGGTCGCGACGTTCGTCGTCGCCGGCCCGGCCGCGGCTGAATGGATCGAGCGGCGGCTCGGTGCCGTGCCGCTTGATCCGTGCGGCCACGTGACCGCGACCGCCTCGCGAGCAGCCGTGCGGATCGTCCGCAGCGCCGGCTTCGGTCGCGGGGGATTCCTGCTCCGCGCGTCAGCCGCCGACGCCGACGTGGTCCGCGGCTGGCTCGCCGCCGAGAGCCTCCCGCCCGCGACGCCGGAAGCGGTCGAGGCGGTGCGGATCGAGGAGCGCTCTCCGGTGCCGGCCGACGTACCCGACAAGACGCTTCCCCAGGAACTCGATCTGCCGCCGCGGGCGATCTCCTTCACGAAGGGCTGCTACCTCGGCCAGGAGACGGTCGCGCGGCTCGATGCCCTCGGCCACGTGAACCGCAGGCTGTCGCTCGTGGGCTGCGAGGGGCACGTGCCTCCGCCGGGCACGCCGGTGCTCGTCGACGGCGAGCCGGCCGGCACGATCACGTCGTCGTGCCACTCGCCGCTGCACGCCGCGGCGATCGGCATGGCCATTCTCCACCGCCGCGCGACGGGTCCGGCGGCGAACCTGTCGGTGAACGGTCGCCGGGCGTGGCTCGTGGGCGTGCCGCCGACGAAGGAGAAATCCTGATGGAGGACCCCAGCGACGACGAGACGCTGCTCGAGGCCCGCCGCTTCCGCGTGGTCCGCCGCCGCGAGCGGCTCCCCGATGGCTCGTCGCGCAGCCGCGAGGTGGTGCTGCACCCGGGCAGCGTGGTGGTGGTGCCCTTCGTGGACGACGTGACGATCTGCCTCGTGAACGTGGTCCGCACCGCCGTGGGCCGCACCCTCCTGGAACTGCCCGCCGGCACGCTCGACCGCGAGGAGTCGCTGGCCGAGGCGGCGCAGCGTGAGCTTCTCGAGGAGACGGGCTACCGCGCCGGCCGGATCGAGGAGGCCGGCAGCTTCTGGATGTCGCCGGGCATTCTCCGGGAGCGGATGCACCTGTTCGTCGCCCGCGACCTCGCGCCGGGCCCGCAGGCGCTCGAAGAGGGCGAGCAGATCACCACCCGACTGGTGGCCTGGGCCGATGCGGTGGCGATGTGCCGAGACGGCATCATCGACGACGCCAAGACGGTCGCCGGCATCCTGCTCGTCGAAGCCCGCCGCCGGTCGTGATCAGGCGGTCGGCTCGCGGGTGCGGTCGAGCATGAAGAGCACGCCCCCCACGAGGCCGATGGCGATCTGGCTGAGGCCCCAGAGCAGGGCCACGCCCACAGCGCGATCGGCGGACACTCCCTGCTCGGCGAGCAGAAACGCCGTGGCGTTTTCCCGGACGCCGAATCCGCCGATGCTGATCGGCAGCACCATGGCCAGGGCCACCAGCGGCACCACCGAGAACCAGACCGAGAGCGGCTGCTCCACGCCCAGCGCCCGCGCGGACACCGCCACGCTCACGGCGCCGCCGGCCTGCACCAGAAACGACCAGCCGATCGCCTTGGCGATCAGGCTCGGCCGCTGCTGGTAGGGCAGCAGCTCCGCGAGGAAGCCACGGGCCGGGCTCCCTTCGGGAAGCACCGCGATGATGGTGTCGAGGCAGGAGACCGCGAGCAAGAAGGCGCCGAGGACGGCCGCGAGCAGGCCCGCCGCCACGGCCAGCGTCACCGCAAGCGAAAGGTCGTACTTCCGCGCGGCGAGCGCCGCACCGCCGAGCACGGCCAGCGCCGACAGCCCCGTGAGCCTGTCGGCGAGCACCGAACAGCCGGCGAGCAGCCGCCGCGGCGTGGTGTCGCCGACGCGGTAGGCCTTCACGACGTCACCGCCGATCGAGGACGGCAGGCAGAGGCTGAAGAACATGCCCTCGAAGAATCGCCACACGAACGTCCGCCGAGGGAAATCGAAGCCCAGCGGCTGGGCGAGGGCGGCCCAGCGGACACCCGCCACGACCTGCACGAGCACGGCCGTCGCCATCCCGGCGAGCCACCAGGACCAGTCGGCCTGCGTGAGCACCGACCACATGCCCGTCTTGATCTGACCGTCGACCTGGCGGTCCTGCCACTCGACGCCGCGAAGCGCGTAGGCCAGCAGGATGAACGTGATGCCGATCCGCGCCACGAGGCCCAGCCATGGGGGCAGCCACGGTCGTCGGCCGGGCGTCTCGTCCGTGCTCTGGGAATCGTGCATGCCGGTCACGGCAGAGGAAAACAGGAACGACGCTGCGGCGGGTGGATCGCGGCGACAGGCCGGGTACCCTACACGAAATCGTCGTCTCGCCCCACGGCAGAACGCTTCCCCGCACGGCCCCCAGCAGATGGCTCCCTCGTTCGCCGGCTTCCCCGGGGCTGAACTGGCGATTCTCGCCATGGCGTTCGCCTGGGGAGCCACGCTCGGCAGCTTCATCAACGTGGTGGTGTACCGGGTTCCGCGGGGGATATCCGTGGTGACCGGCGCGTCGCGATGCCCGGCCTGCGGCACGCCGATCCTGCCCCGAGACAACCTTCCCGTGCTGGGCTGGGTCCTGCTCCGAGGCCGCTGCCGCGTCTGCGGGGCGGCGATCTCCCCCCGCTACCCGCTCGTCGAAGCGGCGTGCGGCGGGATCGCGGCGGCGGTCGCGGCGGCGGAAGTGGTTGGCGGCGGACGCACGCTCCCGTGGCTGGCCGCGACCGCCTGGCAGGGTGTGGACCGGCTGCTCGTTCATGGCGACTTCCGCCTGGTGGCCTCGTGGGTCCTGCACACCGGCGTGCTTCTCCTGATCGTCACCTGGTCGCTGCTCGGACGATCGCTCCGCGCGTCGCCGCGGGCCGTGTTGCTGGCGATTCTCCCGGTCGTCGCGGCGGTGGCGGCGGTGCCCGACATCGGTCCGCCTGGTCTCTCGCCCGACGGTGTCCGCTGGCCGCACGAGCCACGGATGGCCGCCCTTGTGTCGGCCGCGGCGGGCATCGCGCTCGGGTGGCTGCTCGGCGGCCTGATGTCAGGGCCGAATGATCGCGCCAGCCTCGCCGCCTTCGGGGCTGCGATCGGCTGGCAGACCCTGACGGTCGTGACGGTCGTGACGATCGTGATCCGATGCATCGCGCGGTGCGTTTGGAAAGGCCGCTCACCGGCGATCGATCCGCTGCCGTGGGTCGCCACCGCGGCGATCGTGGCCGCGGGCGCGATCCGCCACGCCATCACGCTGTCATGGTCGGCTCTGGCAGGCGGGTGAGACCCCATTTCCCCCGTTCGTGCCCGCCGCATGAAAACCGGGTCCCGCCGGTGTATAGTTCAAAGGGTCCCGCCCGGCACGTCCGCTCTGCAGCATGTCGTTCCCCTCCCCTATCGTTCCGGCGAATCGTCCGTCGCCCGCCGAGCGGCGCGATTCGGCCGTTGCGCGGCCTGCGCCGCAGGTGGACGAGGGCATCGTCGAGGGCGCCCTCCGGCGGGCCCGCGCGTTCGTCGCCGACATGCGGTCGCCCGACCAGAGGCTGCCGTGGATCGTGATCGGCACACTCACCGCGCTGCTGATGTACAGCTACTGGGTCAGCCTCGCCCAGTTGCCGTCGTTCTGGGACAACCCGCAGTACCAGCACGGCTGGATCGTGCCGGTGTTCACCGCGATGCTGCTGTTCTGGTGGCGGCAGCCCGTGGGGCCCGTGACGACCTCCGCACGGGCCGCGGGCATCGGCCTGATCGTGGCCAGTTTCGCGCTGCGGCTGTTCTGCGCGAGTTTCCGCATCGTCACGATCGACATGTACACCTTCGTCCCGGCGTTTCTCGGCGTGTTCCTGCTCGCCGGCGGATGGAGCATGTTCCGCTGGGCGTGGGCGCCGATCGCGTCGCTGATCTTCATGTATCCGCTGCCCGACGAGGCCACCCGCTACCTCCTCGGGCCGCTGCAGACGGTCGCCACGATCCTCAGCACCTACGCCCTGCAGACGATCGGCCTCGACGCGTTCCGTGACGGCAACCGCATCATCCTCGGCGACGGTCAGGTGCTGGGCGTGGTCGATGCATGCAGCGGATTGAAGATGCTCACGATCTTCGTGTGGCTCGCCGTGATGCTGATGATGGTCGGCGGGCTCGAGTGGTGGGAGAATCTGGTGATCGCCGCCAGCGCGATACCGATCGCCCTGACCTGCAACGCCTTCCGGATCACGGTCGCCGGCATCCTCTACCACTTCGACGACTCGCTCGAGGGCGTGTCGACCGCGCTGGCCGGCATGGGCCTGCTCGAGAAGGGCCACACGCTCGCGGAGGGATTCCACGACAGCCTGCCCGCCGCGGTGCTCATGATGCTCATGGCCGTGGGCTTTCTCGTGCTCGAGATGAAGATCCTGTCGTATCTCGTGGTGGTTGAGGACACGGCCCCGACCATGATGCGAACCGCGTTCGCCGGCGGGCCGGCCGCATCGGCGTCCATCCCGGGGGGAGGGGGCGCCGGGGCGTTTCCGGTGATTCAGGGCACGAATTTCCCGCGAAAGCCGTCGGAATCACCGTCGGGCAGCAGCGGCGAAAAGTTGGGGTAGACTTGAGATTTAGTAAGGCAGCGGTGGACGGATGTGGGAACAACCATGAGTGAGGCCAGCAACCCCATGGACGGATCGGCTTCGACGGCGACGGTCACGGAGTCAGGCCCCGGTGCGGGCATGCTGGCACCGATCCGCGACACCTCGCTGATCCCCGCGGGTCCGTCGACCGGCGGCTCCGTGTTCGGCGGCGGCGCCGACCCGCTTGCCGGCGGCATCGACTACCGGCGGGCCTGGCACGCGTTCCGCCGACGTTGGCTGCCTGCCACCGCCCTGGCCCTCACGCTCGGCTCCCTGGCCGGCATCCTCACGTGGCTCTTCCTGCCCCGCAACTTCGAGGCGGTGGCGTGGCTTCGCGTCCGCGACAAATCGGGCATGTACGGAGCGGGCGCGGGCCGCGACAACGCCGAGTACGAGGCCTACCGCAAGACGCAGGTGCAGCTCATCAAGAGCCCGTTCGTGCTCACCTCGGCCCTCCGCCGCCCCGGCATCTCGAACCTCACCGCCTTCACGGACGAGGACGATCCGGTGGGCTGGCTGATGCGGAACATCCAGGTGTCCGCTCCCATGGAGTCGGAAGTGGTGCAGGTTCGGCTCCGCGGCGAGAACGCCAAGGAGGTGACGCAGATCGTCAACGCCGTCACCCAGGCCTACCTGACCGACGTCGTCAACAAGGAGAAGTCGGAGCGGCTCCAGAGGCGGGACACGCTCGAGCGGAAATACAAGGAAAACATGGCCGAGGTCCGGGCCAGCCTCGACACCTACCACAACCTCGCCAAGTCGCTCGGCACCACCGACAGCGCCGAGGTGATCACGCAGCGCAGCCTGCTCCTCGACCACCTCAGCACCCTGCGGGCGCAGATCAATCAGACGCAGCGGGATCTGACCCTCATCGACGCCGAACTGGCGATCATGGACGCCAAGGAGAAGGGCGAGATCTCCCTGGAGCAGGCCGTTCCCGAGGAGACGGTCGACGCCCTGCTGATGCGCGACCCGCAGTTCGCGGAACTCCGCGAGCGGCTCGCCGCCATCGAGGAGTCGATGGCCTATCAGGCGGAGCGGAGCGCCCGGGGCGGCAACGATCCCGCCGTGAAGCGGCTCGAGGCCATGCGGGACGCGATGGTCAGGCGCCTCGAGGATCGCAAGGAGGAACTGCGGCCGCAGATCGTGGCCCAACTGGCGCTCGACTCGTCGAACCGGCGCACCGGCGCCTCGGCGGAGAGTCCCGTGGTGCTGCGGATGCGGCGAGAGATCCTCGCCAAGCAGTTGGAGCAGGCCAACGAGCAGTTCGACAAGGTGGCGGTCGACGTGAAGGCCCTCGGTGCTGCGAATGCCGATCTGATGGCCCGCAAGCAGGAGATCGAGCAGCTCATGAAGGTCACCGACCAGATGGGCGTGCAGCTCAACGCCACCGAGATCGACGTGAGCATGCCCAACCGCGTGGAGCTGATCGAGGAGGCGAGCCCCCCGGAGGGCAGCGACGACCTGTTCCGCACGATGCTCTCGCTGCTGGCCGCGGCGACCGGGCTCGTGCTCGGCGGCGGCACGATCGTGCTGTTCGAGTATCTCCGCGACCGCGTCAGCACCCCCGAAGAGGTTTCGCAGCGTGTCGGGCTCCGCGTGATCGGCACGGTGCCTCGCGTGTCGCGGTCCCGCAAGCGGCCCAACGATGGCCACGTGTCGGAGTGCGTCGACGGCATCCGTGCGGTCGTGAGCCAGACCGGCAGGGAGGCGCCTCGCGTGATCCTCGTGACGAGCGCCGTCGAACACGAGGGCAAGACCACCTTCGCCGCCCAGTTGGCCGCGAGCCTGGCGCGGTCCGGCAAGCGCACGCTGCTCCTCGACGGCGACCTTCGGCATCCCAACGTTCACCTCGCGCTCGGCCTCGACCTGCGGGCGGGCCTGCCCGAGGTGCTCCGCGGCGAGGTGTCGGCCGACGAGGCCGTGCAGCCGACCGCGATCGACGGCCTCTTCGCCGTCACGGGCGGTGCCTGCGACTACGCGGCGATCACGGCCCTCTCGCGACCGGAGTCGGCGGCCTGCATCAAGAAGTTTCGGGATTCGTTCGACCACGTCGTGATCGATGCCGGCCCCGTGCTGGCCTTCGCCGACGTGCTCCTGCTCGGCCAGCTCAGCGACATCGTGATCGTGGCGACCATGCGCGACGTGAGCCGCATGCCGCAGGTCACGAGTGCGGTCGACAAGCTGCGATCGGTTGGCGTGCGGGTGCTGGGCACCGTGGTCAACGGCGTGACCGACTCCGCGCCGCGTCGCCTCTACGCGTCGCCGACCCCCGCATGAGATCGGCCCAACAGCCGGGGAGATGCGCATGAAGTCGTCCTTTGCCGGCATCGCGACGGCGGCCGCGGCGGCGGTGCTCATGGTGGTGGTCACGTTCGCCCAGGGCATGCTCACCGAGCGCTGGAAGGACAAGAGCGTCAGCAAGGAGCTCGACGCCGCCGCGAAGCACCTCGAGGCGACGTTTCCCGAGAAGTTCGGCAACTGGGAGCTCGAGCGGGAACTGGAGAGCGACCCCAAGGAGCTCGAGCGGGCGGGTGCGATCGGGCACATCTCGCGGCTCTACCGGAACAACCGGACGAAGGCCCGCGTTTCGGCCTTCGTCGTCTGCGCCCGGCCCCACGACGCCTCGGGTCACACGCCCGATCGCTGCTACCCGGGAGCCGGCTTCGAGATCGGCGAGGCCGAGCACCGTCAGAAGATTTCACTCTCCGACGGCAAGGAGGCCGAGACCTTCACCGGGACGTTCAAGAAGACGGGCACGACGCTACGGATCTTCTGGACCTACGGGATCCGCGACGAGGCGACGATCGAGAAGGAGGATGTGACGGGTTCCCGCTCATGGGTGGCCCCGCAGATCGCCCGCATCGCCCTGGTGGGCGAGCCGGCGGTCTACAAGCTCTACGCGATCGTCGACGAAACCAGGCTCACCGGCTCCCAGGCCATGGTCGAGGCCGAGGACTTCATCGCCAACCTCCTTCCGGCGCTCGATTCGGCCGTCGCGACCGGGAAGACGGAGCAGCCGGCGGACCAGGCTCCGGCCGGCGAGACCGCGGCCGCGGAATGAGCCCTGCGACGCGGCGTCGGGCGGCCCACCATTGGTTCCGGCCGCCCGCCGTTGTACCGTGCTCATGGCGGCGGCCCGGTCGGGGTCCCGCGACCGAGGGAGGATGGACGTGACGACGACGCGACGCGCACTGGTGACCGGCATCACGGGCCAGGACGGCTCGTATCTCGCCGAACTGCTTCTCGACAAGGGCTACGAGGTGCACGGCCTCGTGCGGCGGTCGAGCACGTTCGGCACGCAGCGGATCGAGCACCTGTACCGCGACATCCACGAGGTGGAGCGGCCGCTCGTGCTGCACCACGGCGACCTCGCCGACGGCAACGGCCTCGCACGACTGATCCGCGAGATCCGCCCCACCGAGGTCTACAACCTCGCCGCCCAGAGCCACGTCCGCGTCAGCTTCGACCAGCCCGCGTACACGGCCGACGTGACGGCAGTGGGCACGCTGCGGCTCCTGGAGGCGGTCCGGGATTTTCAGGATGCGTTCGGGGAGCCGATCCGCTTCTACCAGGCGTCGAGCTCCGAGATGTACGGCAAGGTGGTCGAGACGCCGCAGTCGGAAACCACGCCCTTCTACCCGCGGTCCCCGTACGGCGTGGCCAAGCTCTACGCCCATTGGATCACGGTCAACTACCGGGAGAGCTACGGGATCCACGGCTCCTGCGGCATCCTCTTCAACCACGAGAGCCCGCGACGCGGCGAGACCTTCGTGACGCGGAAGATCACCCGTGCCGCCACGCGGATCAAACTCGGCCTCCAGAAGCGGCTCTATCTCGGCAATCTCGACGCCCAGCGCGACTGGGGATTCGCCGGCGACTACGTCGAGGCCATGTGGCTGATGATGCAGCAGGACACCCCCGACGACTACGTGGTCTCGACCGACGAGACCCATTCCGTCCGCGAGTTCTGCGAAAAGACATTCGGCCGCCTCGGCCTCGATTACCAGGACTTCGTCGAGATCGACCCCCGCTACTTCCGCCCGGCGGAGGTCGACCTCCTGCTCGGCGACTCCTCGAAGGCACGGCGGGTGCTCGGCTGGGAGCCGCGGATGTCGTTCGACGGCCTCGTTGAGGCGATGGTCGAAGCCGACCTCGAACTCGCCCGCAAGGAGCAGGTGCTGCTCGCCGCCGGCCACGACAGCGGGCTGCCGCACCGATGATCGACCTCGCGGCCTCGCGAATCGTGGTCACCGGCGGAGCCGGGTTTCTGGGCCGGGCGGTGGTCGCCACCCTGCGTGCGCGGGGCGTTCCCGACGACCGCATCGTCGTGCCCCGCCGCCGTGACTTCGACCTGACCGTCGAGTCCGACGTGGCCCGGCTCTACGAGACGGCCCGCCCGGACGTCGTGATCCATCTCGCGGCCGAGGTCGGGGGCATCGGGGCCAACATGGCCCATCCCGGCCGGTTCTTCTACGCCAACATGGCCATGGGCCTGCACCTCGTCGAATACGCCCGGCGGCACCGGATCCGCAAGTTCGTCCACACCGGCACCGTCTGTGCCTATCCCAAGCACTGCCCCATTCCGTTCCGCGAGGAGGACATCTGGAACGGTTACCCGGAGGAGACCAACGCTCCCTACGGCGTGGCCAAGAAGGCGATCTTCGTGATGCTCGACGGCTATCGTCGGGAATATGGGCTGGCCAGCGCCGTCACCGTCCCGGTGAACCTCTACGGCCCCGGCGACAACTTCGACCCCTCGTCGAGCCACGTGATCCCGGCGCTGATCCGCAAGTGCGAGGATGCCCGGCAGGCCGACGAGGAAGTGGTCTGCTGGGGCACGGGAGCCGCCACCCGCGAGTTCCTGTTCGTCGACGACGCGGCCGAGGGGATCGTGCGGGCCACCGAGGTCATGGATGAGCCGCTCCCGATCAATCTCGGGGGCGGCGTGGAGATCACGATCCGCGACCTCGTGGCCAAGATCGCGGCCGCCTGCGACTACCGCGGCCGGATCACCTGGGACACGAGCAAGCCGGACGGCCAGCCCCGCCGCGGCCTCGACATCTCCCGGGCGCGATCGCTCCTCGGCTGGTCTCCCCGCCAGGACTTCGATGCGGGCCTGCGGGCCACCGTGGAGTGGTGGCGGGCTCAGGGAGCGGGCTGATCCCGGTCCTCGAGCGGCTCGAGCACGCCGTGGCCGAGGATGAACTTTCTCGTTCCGGCCGGCCCGTCGAAGATCACGGTGCCGACGGACCGCGGGCCGCTGCCGCTGATCCCCGAGATGGTGCCCTCCCCGTACTCGGCGTGCCGGACCCGCTGCCCCCGCTCGTAGCTTCGCTTCGGTGCCGCACCCGCCATCCGCATGGCCAGGTCGGTCGCCCGTTCGATCGAGGCTTCGATGCCGCGGCGGCGGGATGACCTCGGCGGCGGCCCGGCGGCGTCCTGCGACTCGTCGATGTCCATGGTCAGGCCGTCGCCGCGGGCCACCCGGCGGGTGGCGGCGGAGGGCGCCTCGTGGGGGCGATCCTGGACGACGTCGTCGAACTCGTCCGCCTGGCGTCGCGCGGCGTCTCCGAACGGATCGAACACGGCGTCGACAGCCGGCGCCTCGCTGCCCACGACGATGGTCTCGCTCCCCTGCATTTCGGCCAGAAACAGGCTGGGGGCGGAGATGCGACGGGTGCCGCGGTAGTCCCGCATCCTGGCGCAGCTGGCGTGCACCTCCTCCCGACCGCGCGTGATGCCCACGAACACGAGCCGCCGCTCCTCCTCGAGGTGCTCGGGGCTGTCGAGGCTCCGCTCGTGCGGGAGAATGCCGTCCTCCATCGCCACCAGGTGCACCACGGGGAACTCCAGCCCCTTGGCGGCATGCAAGGTCATCAGCGCCACGCGGTCGGAACCGGCATCCCAGGCGTCGGCGTCGGCCACGAGGGCGGTCGTCTCGAGAAATCCGCCCAGGGCATCGCCGACGTCTTCGGGCCCGGACGGTCCCGCTCGGAAGGCATCGTCGAACTGGCGGGCCGCGGTCACGAGTTCCTCGACGTTTGAAAGCCTGTCCTGCCCCTCCTCATCCTCCTCCTGCTCTTCCGCCAGCATCGCCCGGTAGCCGGTTCGGTCGAGCACCGCCTCGAGGATGCCGGCCACCGATGATTCACGGGACACGAGTGATCCGAGGTCCGCCACGAGCCGTGAGAAGCCGGCGAAGGACGTGGCCGCACGCTTCGGCATGCCGGGAATCTGCCCTGCCCGGGCCACCGCCTCCAGTCGCGTCGCGGCGTGATCTTCGGCCCAGGCGGCCAGCCTGTCGAGCGACTGACGACCGATGCCCCGCGGCGGCACGTTCACCACGCGGAGCACCGCCTCGTCGTCGCGGGGATTCCGCAGCAGCCTCAGCCACGCGACCACGTCGCGGATCTCCCGACGCTTGAAGAACTCGAGCCCCCGCACGAGCTGGTAGGGCACGCCCCGGGTCCGCAGGGCCAGTTCGAACGACCGTGAGAGCGCGTTGGCCCGAAAGAGGATGGCGAAGTCCCGCGGGCAGCGCCGCCCGGTGGCGACGGCCGCGGCGATCTCGGTGGCGATCCGTTCCGCCTCCTCGAGTCCCGAGGCGTCGAGCACGATCCGCACCGGGGCTCCGGGGCCCGCGGCCGTCACGAGCCGCTTCGGCTTCCGCCTCGCGTTGTGGGCGATCAGCCGGTCCGCCGTGCCCAGGATATTGGCCGTGCTGCGGTAGTTGTCCTCGAGCTTCACCACGACGGCGGCTGGATAATCCCGCTCGAACTCCAGGATGTTGCGGATGCTCGCCCCACGCCAGCCGTAGATCGCCTGGTCCGGATCACCGGTGACCGCCAGGTTGGGGTGATCGATCGACAGGCCGCGGAGGATCGCGTACTGGACGGCGTTGGTGTCCTGATACTCGTCGACGAGGATGAACCTGTGTCGGGCATCGAGTTCACGACGCAGGTCGGGGTTCTCGGCGAGCAGTGTCGCCACGTGGACCAGAAGATCATCGAAGTCGACCGAGTCGGCCCGGAGCAGCATCTGCTGGTAGATCGGCCAGACCCGCACCGCGAGGTCGTCCACGGGCCGCCCCCACCGCGGCTCGAAGGTGGCGGGGGTGAGCAGGTCGTTCTTGGCTCGCGAGATCACCCCCGCGATCCGGTCGATCGGGGTGTGCGTCGCCGACACGCCGACCGCCTTCACCGCCCGCTTGAGAACCCCGCCGGCGTCGTCCGGGTCGAGGATCGAATAGTCGGCGGTCAGGCCCACCTGGCGGGCATGACGACGGATCAGCCGGGCCGCGAACCGGTGGAACGTGCCCATCTCGACCGCCTGGGGCCCCACCATCTCGGCCACCCGGCGCCGCATCTCGTCGGCCGCCTTGTTCGTGAACGTCAGGGCCACGATCCGCCCCGCCGGCACTCCCTCGGCGATGAGGTGCGCGATCCGGTGGGTCACCACCCGTGTCTTGCCGCTTCCCGGCCCCGCCAGCACCAGCAGCGGCCCCTCGACGTGCGTGGCCGCCCGCTGCTGCGACTCGTTGAGCGATGCAAAGGGCGTCGGGGGCACGGTGCGGGGCCTCGGGGCGCGCGAACCCGGGCAGGATGCGGAAGCGCCGCGGACCCTCACCCGGGACGAGGTAGCCGTTTTCCGCGCCGATCGAGTATAGTGCGTTGCTGCCGCGTTCGGGTGCACGAGCCCCACGGCCAGCCACGTGTCTCGATTCGCACGGGAGGGAACCCATGCCGCGAGTGCCGTACAAGAATCTGACGCAGTCCGACGAGATGGCCGAGAAGCTCGAGATGAGCACGGCCGAGATCGGGCTGTCCGTTCGCACCACCAACTGCCTCGAGGAACGGGGCATCTTCACGGTGCACGACCTGCTCAACTGCACGAGGGCCGACCTGCTGTCGATTTCCAACTTCGGCGAGAAGACGCTGGAGGAGGTCTACAAGGCCTTGGAGAAGATCGGCTTCTTCCGTTCCCAACGGGCGGGAGAGCAGGTCGAGCGGCATCCGGAACCGGTCGGGCAGGCTTCGTGATCGTTCTCCCCGCAGCAGCGTGATTCCGGCCCTGCCCGACGGCATACTGGCGGAGCCTTCCGCCCGCCGGGCCGTCCGGTGCCGCGGCTGGCGAGGAGACGGACGGTGAAGCTGCCGCGGTTCTTCGGCAAGAAACGGGGTCATCGGCGAACCGGCTCCCAGGCCTGGGCATCGCTGGGAGACGCGGCGTTCCACGCTGCGCTGCTCGCGGCCGGGCTGGTGTTCGGAGGCCTGCTGCTCTCGGGCGTGGCCGTTCCAGAGTGGCGGATGAACCACCAGTTCGCGCGGACCGACGGCGTGGTCATCGGTAAGGGGCTGTTCCGTCGCCGGGTCACCGAGCCGACCGGAACGATCTCGTCGACGTGGCAGCCCACGCTCCTGGTGCGGTACGGGGCCGCGGGCCGCACGATCGAATCGTGGAGCCGCTCTCCCCGCTCCACGATCACGGCCGACCGCGAGGCCGCAGTCTCGCGACTCTCCGGCTGGCGTCTCAACGCGGAGGTTCCCGCCTGGTACGACCCCGCCGATCCGAAGGTGGTGGTGCTCCAGCGCGGTTTCAACTGGTGGATGTGGCTGCTGACGCTCGTCCTTCCCGGAGCCCTCGTCGCCTTCGGCGGTTCGGGGCTGATCCGGGCCCTGGTGCGATCGAGCACGTCGGAGGAGCGACGGGCGGTGCCCGGCGGACTCGCCGGCAGCCTCGCCCCGCTGGCAGCCACGACGCGGCAGGCGCCGGATCATCCCGGCGTGCCCGCGTGCGACGACCACGTCAACTCGCCAGGCACGTTCCTGGCCTACCGCCTCCCCATCGACAGCCCGGAAAGCTGGGCCCTGATCGGATTCGGGATGTTCGCCGCCCTCTGGAACGCGGTGGTCGTCGTGCTGGCGATCAACGCGGGCATCGACCTGCTCGGCGGCCGGACCGACTGGCTGTTGCTCGGGCTGCTCGTGCCGTTCGCCGCGGTGGGCATCGCCGGGATCGTGGTCTTCACCCGCCGCCTGGTGATCGCGACGGCCATCGGCACGACGCAGGTCGAGATCGGCGGCCAACCGCTGCGACCCGGGCACAGTTACGACGTCCTGCTCGCCCAGGGGGGCACCGGGATGCTCGAGTCGCTCGAACTCAGCCTCGAGTCCGAGGAGCAGGCGACCTTCCGCCTCGGCACGGACACCCGCACCGAACGGCTCGTCGTCTGGCGGCAGCCGGTCGGCTCATGGAAGGCGCTGCAACTCTCCCCGGGGACGCGATTCGAGGCCCGGGTGACCGCCGCCATCCCGGCGACGGCCATGCACTCGCTCGCCACGGAACACAACGCCGTCCGCTGGATGCTCGTGGTACGGGGCACGCCGTCCCGCTGGCCCCCGTTCGTCCGCACGTTCCCGCTCGTGGTGTTTCCACCGGAGCGATCGCCTCGCCAAGGCGATGCCGTGGCCGCGTCCTCCACCGCCTGAGTCCGATGCTGCCCTCCCCGCGAATCACCGTGCAGTTCGACCGCCCCGACCGCGGCTACGAGCCACTGGCCCAACTCGTGGTCCGCTACGAGGCCGAGGGGCTCGTGGCTGCCGACCCGCCACGGGCAGCCGAACACTCCGTGCTCTGGTACACCGAAGGCAAGGGCGAGGAGGACCTCGGGGTGCACTTCTTCGAACGGATCGTCGACCCGGCGCGTCTCCCGCCGGCTGCCCCGGGGTCGAGATTCGAGGTCGCGCTTCCGGCGAGCCCACTGACCTACGAGGGCGTGATCGTGAAGGTCCGCTGGTGCGTACGGGTACGATACTTCTTCGCCGGAGGCCGTGATTTCGTCTCCGAGCACGAGTTCGTGATGGGCCGCGTGCCCCCGGCCATGGCCGTGGTGGACCCGACGCCATGACGAACGCCCCGGTGCGACGCCTGCCGACGAATCCGTTCGCCACGAGGTTCACGCGACCGGGCGCACTGGAACCGCTCGACGAGCAGGGCGAGCCGGTCGATGCGGCCAGCCTCCTCGCCCGGCTCGGTCCCGGCCGGGTCGTGGCGATCGAAGGACCGCACGGGCACGGCAAGTCGACACTCCTGGCGGCGATCATGGCCGCCGCCAGGGCCGACGGCTGGGCCACCGCC
>CAIKWU010000055.1 GCA_903831155.1 uncultured Planctomycetaceae bacterium
GCCGATGGAACGATGGTGCTCAAGGGAGTCGGCGTTCGCGTGGCGGAACAGGCTGCCGGGGCGGGCTCCGTGGCGATGTTCGGTGTGGGCCGCGGCCGGCTCGTCTGCGAGGACGTGCTCCTGAGGATGCCCGGCGACCCGCTGGCCGCCGTCGGGCAGCCGACGTGGCACGACGACGCCTTCGTGATCGCCGCCGGGGCTGGCGGGACGTCGTCGGCCATCACCATGGTGCGGTCGCGGGCCGCCGGCAACGCCGTTTTTCTGGACGTCCACGCGACCGTCACGGGCAGCGTGGCGATGGAATGGAATGCCGGCGAGTTCGTCTCGCCGCGACGTCTCCTCGTTGCCGAGGGGGCTGCCACGGGCCAGGTCTCCGTCGACTGCCACCTTCACGACGCGACCTTCTGCTGCGGCGAGGGCATCGCCGCGCTGGGCGACTCCCTCGACCGCCCTGACTCGCCGAGGCTGCGAGTCAGGGCCACGGGTTGCCGATTCGTCGTGCCGGGGGCGGACCGGCCGTTCGTGCTGCAGGCCGGCGTCGGGGAGCCGGACCGCTACCGGGCGGCACTCACCTGGATCGACGAGCGGAGCCGCTACGAGGGGAGCGGCGTCTTTCAGCGGATCGACGGGGCGGCCGAACGGGTCGACGTGGGCTTTCGGGAGATCCTGCCGCCGCTGTTCCACGAGGCCGAGGTCGGCGCGAGCCCCGACCCGTCCGTCTGGCCCGGCTGGCGCTGACGGTGGCCGCGCGTTTTCTTGACGCTCTCGTCGGGGAACGGTCTAGTGGAGCAGGGTCCGGCCATGTGGCCGGTCGCCGTTCTCTCCCTTCGGAGTCGATCGATGAAGCGTTCCAGCAGGCATGCGTTGCTCGTCTGTGCCGGATTGGTGGTGATCGCCGGCGGTTCGTCGCGAGAGGCATTCGCCATCAAGCAGTTCGCTGACGAGTTCAAGGCCGTGTACGTCAAGGAGGGCACGCCGCTGGCCGCCGCGGTCGAGGAGGCGAAGTGCAACGTGTGCCATGTCGGCAAGAGCAAGAAGGATCGCAACGCCTACGGCAACGCCCTGGCGGAGCGGCTCGACAAGAAAGAGGACGCGAAGAACGTCGAGAAGATCCGCAAGGCACTCGAGGAGGTGGCGGCGCTGTCGAGCGATCCTTCGAAGCCCGACGCCCCGACGTTCGGCAAGCTGATCGAGGAGGGCAAGCTGCCGGGGGGCACCCCGTAGCGAGCCACCGGGAGAGCGCGGCCCGTCGTCGACGTTTTCTCAGCCGCGGTCGCCGGCGACCTCGAGCAGCAGGTGCTCGAGGTCGTCGACGGCCGAGATCGCGGCCGCCGTGTCGGGATCGGCGAAGATTCGCACCCGCTTCACGAGATCGTCGAACTGCTGATGCGCCAGGCTGCGGACCACGGGTGAAAGGTCCTCGAGTCGCCGCCAGTCCGGTCCTGCGGCCGGCCTGCCCGGCTCGCGAACCTCGAGCCGGAACTCCACCTCCCGTTCGGCAGGCGGCGCGTCGACGAGCAGCGTTTCCGCGGCCACCGCACGACCGAGGCGGCGGGAGAGCACCGCCGCCAGCCGCGTCGACACGCCGACCATCTCCTCGTAGGTCCGGCCCGCGAGTGCGGCATGCACGTCGGGCCGCCGCACGGCATCGAACGTGGCCACGCGCTTCACCAGTCGCCTCGTCGCGCCGAAGAGCCCGGCGACCAGCGGTTCCGCCGTCGTGCCCGCTGCGGTCGTCGTGATCCAGGCAGCGAATCCGGCGTCGTCGAGTTGCACCAGGGCCCGAGGGTCGAGGCCGTCCCGAAGGATCCAGATCGCCCGTTGGAGCATGCCCGTCGCAGCCCGGACGGCGTGGTGCCAGTACACCTCGCTGAACATCACGTAGCGGGCGAAGACCATGAGCTCGGCCGCGGTCCTCCCCTTCTCCGTGATCGCGAGCCCCTGGCCCCGTTCGTCGAGGCAGAGGCTGGCAAGCAGGCGGGGCTGATCGAAGTTCCGGCCGTAGGGTACGCCGGCGTGGAGGCTGTCCCGCGACAGGTAGTCCATCTTGTCCACGTCGATCGGGCCCGAGAGCAGGGAGTGGAGGATTCGCCCGGCGTCGTCGGTCGCCGTGCCCGTGATCAGGGCCGCGATTCGGCCCGGGTCGAGCCGCCAGTCGGCCGCGAGCACGTCGCCGACCGGTCCGCTGGAAATCAGTTCGAGCACGAGCGACTCGTGCCGGGGGATCTCCGCGAGCCCCATGTCCTCGATCGGGTGGCAGAAGGCCCAGTGGCCGATGTCGTGAACCAACGCGGCCGCGACGAAGGCCGAGGCGTCGTCGCTCCCCACGCACGCCGCGAAGCGGGGTTCGTTGCGCAGTCGCTTCAGGAACTCGATCGCCAACCGGTAGACCCCGAGCGAATGTTCGAGCCGGGAGTGGACCGCCCCGGGATAGACGAGCGCCACGAGCCCGAGTTGCGAGATGCGACCGAGTCGCCGCATGGCCGCCGTGTCGAGCAGGGCGCGGACTCGCGGCGTGAGCGGCGCGGTGTCGCCCGGCGGCAGGCGGATGCCCGACGCCATGGAGTCGAGGGCCTCGAGTTCGGGAATGCAGACCGTGGTCATGCCGTCGCCCTGCCCCCCGATCACAACGGCAGCAGGCCCGCCAGCCACCGCAGCAGCGCGGTGAACAGCGCGAAGAGCGAGAAGTGCGCCACGGCGGGCCCCCAATCCAGCTCGAGGCTCGCCAGCGCTGCCAGGGCACCGGCCGCGACGAACATCGGTCCGAGGTAGACCCACTGCCACATCTCGGCCGTCGCCTCGGGGGGCAGTTGCCCCTTCGCGACCCAGAGGCCGGCGTAGACCGCAGCGCAGGCCAGCGACCTCAGCAGGAGCGGCGTGCCGGAGTACGGCTCCAGTTCACGGTCGCGGACCGCCGCATAGCCGAGCAGCACGCACGGCACCGCGATCAGGAACCCGGCGAGGGCCAGCGCCCACGCCCAGTTCGACTTCAGGGCCTCGACGCCGAGCGTTAGTCCCGCCCCCCAGGCCGCCAGCATCGTCAGCACCGCACCGACGCCGATCGCTGCGAATCTCCACGGCGGGATTGCCTTGTCGATCCGCCGGATGGGGGCCGTGGGAGCCCTGCCCGTGCCGGCCGACGTCGTGACCGGAGCATCCGGCTCGTGGATCGTCACCGCCTTGACGGCGAGTTCCGGGATCTTGATCGGCTTCTTGCACTTGGGGCACGGGCCGGTGAGGCCCGCGAACTGGTCGCTCACGGAGAACCGTGACTTGCACCCGGGGCAGACGACGGGAATGGGCATGGATGTTCCGGACGGCCGGGAATCCCGCGCCGCTCTCGACGCAGTTTCAGAGCCGACACGGGTGGCGTCAAGTCACGTGAACCTCGCTAGACTGTGGCGGCGAGGCCTCCGCGGAGCGCCGGTCTCCCTCGCAGCCCCGAGGCCGACCCCCATGTCCGAAGAAAAGACCCGTGTGATCGGCAGGAAAGGCGACGCCACGGCCGTGGAGCCGCGGGTCGTCGATGGCCAGATCGTGTTCTTCTGCCCTGCCGGGCATCGAGTCGTGGCGCCGTTGGAACTCGCGGGAAAGCGGGGCAAGTGCAGCAAGTGCTCGCTGCCATTGCAGATCCCGGACCCGCGGGCCGAAGGGCCCGGGATCGTGGTCGACCCGGAGCGTGTCCCCGTGGCCGACCCCCCCGTCGCTCCGCCCCCCCCGCCGGTGTCGCCCGACGTTCCGCCGCAGGCCTCGTCGCCGCCCGAGCCGGCGGCGGATGGCGAATGGAACTTCATCTCCGGCATCGCCGGCTCGACGCCCCCGCCCCAGCTCGCGGCGGGATCGGGCGCATGGGCCCAGGCAATCCCGCCGGACGCCAATCCGATGGCCAGGCTTCTCGCGAGGCTCTGGGACGAACGCGACCACGGGGGGATCGTGGAACTGCATCTCGCCGGCGGCGCCGTGATCCTGCCCGAGGAGTTCTCGGCCCGCTGGTCCGGAGCCTCGCATGGCGTGTTCGCCAGTCAGGCTGCCGACGGCAGCGTGACCCTGACCGCGGTGGCCTGGGACACCGTGCAGCGGATCGTCGTGCGGCAACTCGCGGCGGTTCCCGGCGACATGTTCGAGTGACGGACGTGCCGGGGCGTCACTCGCCTTCGTCCAGGTCGCCCTCAGTGATCATCGTGAATCCCTTGGCCGCGAGAGTCTCCATGCCCATTTCGGTGTTGTCGACCATCAGGGCCACGGCAGGCCGGCCCCGCGGCCGCATCAGGATCGGATAAGCCTGGATGATGTTCACCTCCGCCTGCAGCAGCGCCGTGCAGATGCGAAGCAGCGGCTGGTGATCGTCGGGAAGTTCCACGCCGAGGAGATCGCTCTCGATCAGGGCGAGCCCGGCCCGCTCCAGGATCTCGCGTCCCTGCTCGGGATGGCTCAGCAGGAACCGCGCGAAGGCACACTCGCCTGAATCGTTGATCGACAGGGCGACGATCCGCACACGGGAGCCCTCGAACCGGCGGACCACTTCGAGCAGCTGGCCGACGCGATTCTCGAGGAACACCGTGAACTGGCGGAGCGTCGGCCAGTTCCTGCCCCGTGCCGTGGCGAAACCGACCCCCGCGCCCTCGCCTGCGTCGCTCTCGCCCACGGTGGAGCCTCCGATGGATGGTCCGCGAACGCGGCGCGGCGGCCGCCCCGGCGGCTTTGCCGCCCGGCGTTGGGCAAGGATAGAGTCTCTCGCGTCGTTCGGTCAACGAACGAGGTTCCCCTCCACCCTGCCGAAGGAACGTCGATGCCCGTGGTGCATGAAATGGAGATTCGCGTCCGCTACCAGGAGACGGACGGGCAACGCCGCGTCCATCACGCGAACTTCCTCACCTACTTCGAGATGGGGAGGACGGAGATGCTTCGGGCTCACGGCCACACCTATCGGCAGTTCGAGGACGAAGGGCTGTTCATGGTTGTGTCGGAGGCGAAGGTGTCGTACCGGGCACCGGCCGATTACGACGACCTCCTGCTGCTTCGGACCCGCGTGGAGAAGATCGGCGCCGCGCACATCAAGCACGCCTACGAGGTGATCCGCGGCAGGCAGATTCTCGTGACCGGCGAGACCACGGTGGTCTGCGTCGATGGCGAGGGGAAGGTCCGCCGGCTCCCGGAGTGGATGCTCGGCTGACTCTGCCCACGGGTCCGCGTTGTGGCCGGGGCGGGTCCGGGTGTGATACCTTTCCGCCATCGCCTCGACGGCGAAGCCAACCGCGAGCGGGTGCCGGAGGACGCGAGATGACGAAGGTGGGGCAGGTCACGGTCGGTTCGCTGCTGCAACGTCTGTCATCGGGGACGGGGCGGCGGTCGGCAGCCGCGCCGGCGGCTGAGGGGCTCGAGCCCCTCACGGAACGGCTCTCGAGGAACAAGGTGACGCGGATCGCGCTCTCCTTTCTCGACGCCAACGCCGGCCTGCATCTCAAAGACCTCCTCTTCGACGCCACGAGCGACGACCGGCGGGTGGTGGTCGACGGCCACTCGGTCTGGAACTTCGGGTCGGACAGTTTCCTGGGACTTGATCGGCACCCTCGGGTCCACGAGGCGATCGCCGCCGCGCTGCCCGAGTGGGGAGCGCACAACGGGGCCTCGCGAGCCTTCTCGAGCCCGGTGCTCGTGGACGAGGCCGAGGAGAAACTCGCCGCCTGGCTCGGCGTGCCCGACACCTTCATCTTTCCGAGCGTCACGCTGGCGAACGTCGGGCTGCTGCCCGCCATCACGCAGCCGGGCGACCTGCTGGTGGTCGATCGCGAGTCGCACGACAGTGTCCATCAGGGGGCTCGGCTCGCGGCGGCGCACGGCGCCCGCGTGGTGGAGCTTACCGAGCCCGACCCTGCGGCGTTGGAACGGGTGGTGGCCCGCGCGGGGAGCCACAAGGGCCTCGTCCTCGCGATCGACGGCGTCTACAGCATGTCGGGCCGCATGCCGCCGCTGGCCGAGCTCGATGCCACGATCCGGAAGCTCGGCGGCATCATGTACGTGGACGATGCCCATGGCACCGGCGTCGTCGGCCCACGGGGACGGGGGGCGGCGGCGGAGGCCCTCGGCACGCTCGACAACGTGCTCATGGTGGGATCGCTCTCGAAGGCCTTTTCCTGCCTGGGCGGCTTCGTCACCTGCACTCCCGAACTGAAGACGATCCTCAAAATCCGCTCGAGCACGTTCATCTTCGGCGGGCCGGTGCCGCCACCGTATCTGGCCGCGATCAGTGCCGTCTGCGACATCATCATGTCGCCCGAGTACGACGACCTCCTCGGCGGCCTCCGCAGCCGGATCAGCAGGTTCACCGACGGGCTCGATGCCCTCGGCGTCGAGTATCACGGCGGGGGATCGGCGATCATCTCGCTCAAAGTCGGCGATCTCGAGCAGACGTTTGCTGCCGGCCGCGCGCTCTTCGACCGCGGCTTCTACGCGCAGTCGGCCACCTACCCGGCCGTGCCGATCCACGGCGGGCTCCTCCGGGTGCAGATCAACGCCAATCATCCGCTCGAGGCCGTCGATGGTCTGCTGGCGGCGGTCGAGCAGGTGTGGAAGGATTTGCGGCTGCCCACGCGCCGGCGGGCCGTGACGAAATCCTAGGAGTCAGTCCGCCTGTGGCGGCTCCTCCAGCCGCGGCTGCCGACGCAGCACGGCGTCGCGGACCACCGCCGGCAGGCCGCGGGCGAGCCATGCCGCCAGCGACGTGCCCCGGGGAAACCAGATCTCCGGCCGGCCCCGCTCGATCGCCCGCAGAATCGTGGCGGCCGCATCCTCGGCCGACACGACGCCCCCCGCCCGGCGCTCGGCATCCGTGATCATCGGTGTATCGACCACCCCAGGAAGGACGGTCGTCACCACCACGCCCGCCGGGCCGGCGTCGAGCCGCAGGCTCTCGAGAAACGCGACCACCGCCGCCTTGCTCGCGCAGTAGACGGCGTTGCCGGGCAGGCCGACGACGCCGGCGAGGCTGGCGACGCCGCAGAACCGGCCGCGGCCGCGGGCAAGCATGCCGGGCAGCACCGCGGCCGCGAGGTTGATGCAGCCTTTCACGTTCACGTCGATCACCTCGGAGGCCGCGGTGGCATCGAGCGGCCACGAGGTGCGGTGGATGCCGGCCGAGGCGATCGCCACGTCGCAGGTGCCCAGCCGCGACTCGAGCGCCGCAACCGCCGCCGCGAGCCCCGACGCATCGCCCACGTCGCAGGTTGCCACGTCGACCGTCCCACCGGCGGCCCGAATCGCGTTCGCCGTCTCGGCGAGGGGGACTGGCCGGCGGGCGACGAGTCCGACCCGGGCTCCGGCGGCCCCGAGGGCGACGGCCGCCGCCCGGCCGATGCCGCTCGACCCGCCGGTCACGACGACCGATTTGCCGTGCCAGAAGGATTGCGGAATCATGCCTGCCGTGCCGGGAGTGAGAGACGCGGCCATCTGACGGGCTTGGCAGCCGAAATGCAACCGGAAGTCGAACGCGTGCGGGTGCAGGTCGGTGGCCACGAGGTCGCCGCCGACGTCCATCTCCGCGACGATGGCATGCTGCCGGTGGTCTTTCTCCATGGCATGCTCACGACCACCGCCGTCGTCCGCGACCTCTTCGAGGAGCCCGACGCCGAGTCGTGGATTTCCGTGAGCCTGCCGGGGCACCATCCCGGCCGGCTCGCCGCCGGCACCGTGCCGGATGCGATCGACGCTGACCTCTTCGCCGACCTCGCCGAGGCGGTGCTCCAAGAGATCCTGGGCGACCGCCGCGTCGTGGCCGCAGGCTGGTCCACGGGCGGATTCGCCGCCTTGAATCTCGCCATCCGGCGGCCCGACCGTGTCGCTGCGGTGGCGAGTCTGGCCGGCTTCGCGAGCGGCCGACGGGTCACCGGGTCGATCGCCTGGCTGGCCTGGCTCGCCCGGGGTTTCGTGGGAGCGTCGGCGGTTCGTGGGGGTCTGTGGACGGGCAGCCGGCTGCCCTGGCTCCACGATGCGATCGTGAAGACGTGCGCTGCCGACGGCGTCGCCGGCAGGAGGATCCCTGCCGGCGCCCTGCAACGGCTGCGGAAGGAGTTCGCCCCGCACGACCCTGCGTCGCTCGTTGCCGTTCTCGCTGCGCTTCAGGGACTCGACATCACCGCCCGGCTCGGCGAGATCGCCGTGCCGGCATGGATCGTGGCCGGCGGCCGCGACCCGCTCGTGCCGCCCGACGAGGCGCGGCGACTGGCGGCGGCCATTCCCCGCTCCCGGGTCACGGTCTACGACACCGGTGGCCACCTCTTCTTTCACGAGTGGCCAGGATTCCGCCGGGATTTCGCCGACTGGCGGGCGGGTCTTTCATCCGACGCGTGACGCCACGGGCACGGCATCATGGCTACATTGAAGTGACTTCGAGCCCCGTCGTTCTCTCCCCACTCGCCCCGATGATCGCTCCGCAGGAACCCGCCGTGCTCGATGCCTGCGTGATCGGCGCCGGTGGCTGCGGCCTCGCTGCGGCGAAGGCGCTGAGCGACCGCGGTCTCACCTTCGACTGCTTCGAGCGGGGCTCGGGCGTGGGCGGC
>CAIKWU010000056.1 GCA_903831155.1 uncultured Planctomycetaceae bacterium
CGGTCTGGCCTTGGGGAGTGAAGTCGGGGCCGACCTTCTTCTTCAGCCCCGCCATGTCGAGCGTGCCGTTGTGGGCAAACGTGAACGTGCCACTGCCGAACGGCCGCGAGAAGGGATGCGTGTTGGCCGGGCTCACGCGGCCGCGGCTGGCCGCCCGCACGTGGCCGATGAAGAGCGGCGCGTGGAGCGGGTCGAGGTCGGGGAGCGTGGCGGCTGTGTCGCTCTCCTCGGCGTTGATCGGTTCCTTGACGATCGTGCTCTTCGTGCCCGCGATCGCCGCGAGCCCCCAGCCGTCGCGGTTGCGCCGGCCGCGGTGCCGAAAGCCCCGAAACGAGAGCCCAGGCGACACGGGCCTGTTGAACGCGAGTCCGAGGAGTTCACACATTGGGGAAGAGGCCCGGGGGTTGCATCATGGCGACGGCTTCCTTTCGAGTTCGCCGGCGGCGACGCCGGCCGCGGCGATCGGGGAAACTGGCTACGGGAGCGATTCTTGCCGAAGAGGTTTTTCTGCCGCCGGCAGAAAGTACACGCCCGTTCATATCCACACCAAGCCTGTCGCCCGGGATTCCACGCGACGGCATGCATGGGCGAGGCACGTCACTCCGGAGGCTTTCTGCGACGTCCTCCCCGGCGGCGCTTCTCACGCTTCGCCTCCTGTTCGTCGATCGCCGCCTGAGCAACGCGCTTCATCGCGGCTTGGGCCTCCTCTTGGGACGCCACGCCCATCCGGATCAGCAGAGTGAGCCATCCGGCTTCGTAGTCGTGAAGTCGATTCTTGGCTGGTCCTCTCATGTCATCATCCTCCTCGCGGCTTGGCCGCTGAAGTCTTTCCAGCACCGCTCACATGTCGTGCAGGACATCGACGTGTATGTCGTCGCCTGATCGGGATGGCCGACGCCTCGCGCTATTGTGCTGAACGACAAGGACATCCTTGGTCCGTGATGGTCGCAGCCCCGCATTCATCGGCACCCGACTATGACACGCCCCGGGGGGCCGCCCCCTCCGCGGGATCCGGCCCCGCGCTGGAAATCGCTGCAAACCGAGGCACCGCCCTGCCGTCCACGATCACGGTCTCGGCAAACATCGCCGCCGGCCGGACCCAGAGGCCGCGGTCGCCATACTCCTGCCGGTAGACCACGAGCTCCTCGAGCGTCTCGCTGTGCCGGGCCACGCCGACGACCGTGTACTCGTTGCCCTTGTAGTGACGGTAGCGGCCGGGCTTGATCTCGGTCATGGGCTGCCCTCCTCCTTGCTCATCGCCCCTTCCTGCGAGGAAGGCACTCTACCTGGCCACGCTTGACGCCACCAACCAGCGGCGGTCGCCCCGAGCGGCTGGACCTACCCCGCCGCCAACCGGCATTCTATCGGGCACCCAGACGCCCAAAGCCGCCAGGAGCCTTCCGTGATCGACTATCACACGCACTACGTGTTCGCGGCTGGCATCCTCGCGATCAGCGCGTGCCTCTCGCTGCATTCGTTCTTCATCTTCATGGTGCTGCAGTCCCAGTTCATGCTGCGGAGACGGTTTCCACGGGCCACGGGGGTCGGACTCGTGATGCCCTCGATCCTCATGGCGGCGGTGCCGCTGGTGGTCTCCTGTTTCCTGCAGATCGGGATGTGGGCCGTCGTGCTCTGGCAATTCGGCCAGTTCGAGCGGATCCAGGACGTGGTGTATTTCTCCGGTACCACGTTCACGACCCTCGGCACCGGGAAGCACGTTTTGGTATCGCCGTACTGCGTGCTCGAGCCGATGGAGGCCACCAACGGCATCCTCGTGGCCGGGCTCAACACGGCGATTCTCTTCGCCATCATGTCGAGCATCGCCCGAAGGCACGCCGGCTACGAAGACCTGCTCAAGTGATCGCCGGCCCGCCGGCCGCGGGCTGCGAGCCCATCTTCATCGTCCGCAGCCGCAGCGCGTTGGCCACCACCGACACGGAACTCAGGCTCATCGCCGCCGCGGCGATCATCGGGTTGAGCAGGAGATGGCTCGAGAGCGGGTAGAGCACGCCCGCTGCGATCGGCACGCCCAGCGCGTTGTAGATCAGGGCGAAGAAGAGGTTCTGGCGGATGTTTCGCATCGTGTGGCGGCTCAGGTCGATCGCCTTCACGATCCCCCGCAGGTCGCCCTTCACGAGGGTGACGCCCGCCGACTCGATCGCGGCGTCGGAGCCCGTCCCCATGGCGATGCCGACGTCGGCCGCGGCCAGGGCCGGTGCGTCGTTGATGCCGTCGCCGGCCATCGCCACCGTCCGACCCTCGGCCTGCAACTCTCGCACGACCGCATGCTTCCCCTCGGGCTTCACCCCGGCACGGAAATCGTCGATCCCCAGCCCGGCGGCGACGGTGCGGGCCGTCTCGACACTGTCACCGGTGAGCATGATGAGCCGCAGCCCGAGGTCGTGGAGGCTGCGGACCGCCTCCGGCGTTGACGCCTTGATCGGATCCGACACCGCGATCAGGCCGGCGAATCGCCCATCCACGGCCACGTGCATCACCGTCCGCCCTTGCCGCTGAAGCGCCTCGGCCCGCTCGTCGAGAGCCGCCAGATCCGCGACGTGCTCCTCGGCGAGCCAG
>CAIKWU010000057.1 GCA_903831155.1 uncultured Planctomycetaceae bacterium
CGAGGCCTTTGCCCAGCTCGGCACCGACCTCGACGCCGCCACCCAGCAGCGGCTCGACCGCGGCTACCGGATGGTCGAGCTCCTCAAGCAGGGCCAGTTCGCGCCGATGGACATGGTGGACCAGGTGATGAGCATCTACGCCGGCACCCGCGGCCACCTCGACGACGTCAAGCGCGAGGAGGTCGCCGACTGGGAGAAGGGCTTCCTCACCTTCGTCCGCGACCAGGTGCCCGAGCTCCGCAAGCGAGTCGACGAGTCGAAGGAACTCGACTCGGAGAGCGAGCGGCAGCTCGAGGCCGCGATCGCCGAGTTCAAGCGGCAGCGGGCCGCCAAGGCCGGCGATTCGAAGCAGCTCGCCGGATCACGCTGAAAGTCACCACACCATGGCAAAAGCCCGGGCACTCGACCGCCGTCGCAAGTCGGTGAAGAACATCCGCAAGATCACGCGGACGATGGAGCTCATCGCCACCGCGCGGTTCAAGAAGGCGATGGACCGCTCCGTCGCCGCGCGGGACTACACCAAGCACCTGGCGAAGATCCTCGAGAACATCGCCGCGGTGGGAGCCGACGTGGCCCACCCGCTGCTCGAGATCCGGCCCACGAAGAAGACCGCCGTGCTGGTGCTGACCGGCAACCGCGGCCTCTGCGGCGGCTACAACTCCAACATCGTGCGGCAGTCGGTGGCCCTCCTCGGCCAGTGGAGGAGCGAGCAGGTGCCGGCCCACGTGAGCGTGTCGGGGAAGCGGGGCATCTCGGCCCTGCGGTTCCGCGGCGTGGATCTCGCCGAGCGGTACACCACGTTCGAGGACAAGCCCGAGTTCGCGGCCGTGGCCCCGATCGGCCGGGCCTACCTCGACGCCTATTCGGCCGGCGAGATCGACCGGCTGGACGTCGTCTACACGCGGTTCCATTCGATCGCGAAGCAGGAGGCGATGACCGAAACGCTCCTGCCACTTGCGCCGCCTCAGGCCTCCAGCACCGCCGCCAAGGCCAAACTCGCCTCCGACGAGTACGCCTTCTATCCGTCGGCCGCGAGCATCCTCGAGGAGATCCTGCCCGCGAGCTTCCTGTCGCGGCTGTTCAAGTGCTTCCTCGACGCGGCGGTCAGCGAGCAGGTGGCCCGCATGGTGGCGATGAAGGCCGCCACCGAGAACGCCGGCGGCCTGATCAAGAGCCTTTCGCGTCAGTACAACCGGGCCAGGCAATCGCAAATCACGGGCGAGATCATGGAGATCCTCGGAGGCGTCGAAGCCCTGAAGAAATAATGGAGATCCTTCAGCTGGCGATGCCCGTCGGCGTCGATGCAGCGGACCTCCGGCCGCTGATCACCGATGACCGTGGTAGGAACCGAGCCGAGGCACATCGTCACCCGGAACCCCGACACACGCACTTTTTCCGAACACCCCCGATTCACATCTTTCCTCTCGAGACAGGCTGACACAGCAATGGCAAACGGCAGCATCACGCAGGTTATCGGCTCCACGTTCGACGTCGAGTTTCCGGAGAACTCGATCCCGGCGATCTACAACGCCGTGCGGATCGACAGCGTGAACAAGGGCATCGATCTCCACCTCGTCGGCGAGGTGCAGCAGCACCTCGGCGGCGGCAAGGTCCGCTGCGTGGCCCTCGGCTCGACCGACGGCCTGACCCGAGGCGCCCAGGTGGTCGACACCGGCGCGCCGGTCTCCGTGCCGGTCGGCAAGGCCACGCTCGGCCGCGTGTTCAACCTGCTCGGCGAGCCGATCGACGGCCGCGGCGCCGTGGAGACCCAGGAGCGGTGGCCGATCCACCGCGATCCGCCCGCGGTGAAGGACCTCACCACGAAGACCGAACTCTTCGAGACGGGCATCAAGGTGATCGACCTGCTCACCCCGTTCGTCCGCGGCGGCAAGGCCGGCCTCTTCGGCGGTGCCGGCCTCGGCAAGACGGTCATCCTCACCGAGCTCATCGCCCGCATCGCCTCCGCCCACGGCGGCTACTCGGTGTTCGCCGGCGTCGGCGAGCGGACCCGTGAGGGCACCGACCTCTGGCTCGAGATGCAGGAAGCCAAGATCGGCGACACCGGCCGCAGCGTCATCGAGCAGACCTGCATGGTGTTCGGCCAGATGAACGAGCCGCCGGGAGCCCGTCTCCGCGTGGCCCTCTCGGCCCTGACCATGGCCGAATACTTCCGCGACACGACCGGCGCCGACACGCTGCTCTTCGTGGACAACATCTTCCGCTTCTC
>CAIKWU010000058.1 GCA_903831155.1 uncultured Planctomycetaceae bacterium
CACCCGCGGCATCACCGTTGAATCCGTGGCCATGCCACGATTATGCCGTGCAGCCACCGGCCATGGCACGAATCACGGAACGGCAAGGCTGCACCGGCCATGGATGGCCAGCACCACCGTTCACGCAAGGCCCGGAGGGCCGCCGAATCATGCAAAGCTGCACCGGCCATGGATGGCCAGCACCACCGTCCACGCAAGGCCCGGAGGGCCGCCGAATCATGCAAGGCTGCACCGGCCATGGATGGCCAGCACCACCGTCCACGCAAGGCCCGGAGGGCCGCCGAATCATGCAAGGCTGCACCGGCCATGGATGGCGGTGCAGCCGTGTAATGGAGCGGAGGAGGATCGAACTCCCAACCTCGGCATTGCGAACGCCGCGCTCTCCCAGTTGAGCTACCGCCCCGGACCGGGGCCGGCCGTCAGGCCGGTTTTTCCCGCGGGAAACCCGATCGTACGGCACTCGGCGGGGGCTGTCCAGCGCTACAATACCGCGGCCTCGCCACCGGCTTCCCGGCCTCGCCCACCCCGCTTTGTCGTCGTCCATGCATGTCCCTCCGATCGTCGTCCGCGGTGCCCGCGAGCACAACCTCCGCGACGTGACGGTGGGTCTGCCCCGCGGCCGCCTCGTCTGCCTGTCGGGCGTGAGCGGCTCTGGCAAGTCGAGCCTCGCCTTCGACACGCTCTACGCCGAGGGCCAGCGGCGGTACGTCGAGAGCCTCTCCACCTTCGCGCGGCAGTTTCTCGGGCAGCTGCCCCGCCCCGACGTCGACAGCGTGACCGGACTCTCGCCGTCGATCTCGATCGCCCAGAAGTCGGCGGGCACGAACCCGCGGTCCACCGTCGCCACGATGACGGAGATCCACGACTTCCTCCGTGTGCTCTATGCCCGCGTCGGCACGGCCCACTGCCCGGAGTGCGACGCCGTGCTCGAGGCGCAGCCCCGCGATCAGATCGTGGAGCGGATCATCGCGGCCCGCGAGGGGGAGCGGGTGATGCTCCTCGCCCCGCTCGTTCGCGATGCCAAGGGGGAGCACCGCGATCTCTTCACCGACCTCGTCCGCCAGGGTTTTACGCGGGCCCGGGTCGATGGCACGGTGTGCCGAGTCGAGGATCCGCCGGCACTCGAGAAGCAGATCAAGCACACGATCGACGTGGTGGTCGATCGGCTCGTGCCGGGCGACTCGACCCGCAGCCGGATTGCGGAGGCGGTCGAACTCGCCCTCAAGACGAGCGGCGGCCAGGTGATCGTGGCCGGGGATCCGAAGGAACCGGGCGGCAAGGCTCCCGCCGACCTCGTGCTCTCGAGCAAGTATGCCTGCACCGCCTGCGGCGTGAGCTACTCCACGCCGGAGCCGCAGCTCTTCAGCTTCAACAGCCCGCAGGGGGCGTGCCCGACCTGCGAGGGGCTCGGCGACATCTACGGCATCGATCCCGCCAAGCTCGTTACCGAACCCGAGAAGACGCTTCGCAAGGGAGCCATCGGCGTCCTCGGCACCTTCCGCGACATGCCGCGGTGGCTGCGGCGGCTCTTGAACGGCGTGGCTGCCCACGTCGAGGCCAAGAAGAAGCTCGCACCCGGCACGCTCCTCGACACGCCCTGGAACAAGCTCACGCCGGCCCAGAAAAAACTCTGGCTGAACGGTACCGGCCTCGAGGAGATCAAGCTCTCGTGGAAGCGAGGGCGGGCCGAACGCGGGGCGAAGACGAAGTTCGAAGGGCTCTGCGGACTGCTCGCCAACCGCTGGCGGACAGCGAAGAGCGGCATCATCCGCCGGATGCTCGAGAAGCTGATGAGCGTGACGCCCTGCCACGACTGCCAGGGCCGGCGGCTCTCGCCCCAGGCCCGCGCGGTGCGGATCACGACGGCCTCGAAGCCGTGGCTCACCGCGGCGAAGAAAGACCCCGCGGGTCATCCCGCCCAGCTCTCGCTCGACGCCCTCTGCAACCTGCCGATCGCCGATGCGCGGGAGTTTCTCTCGGTGCTCGTGCTCGACGGCACGCAGAAGCTGATCGCCGTGGAGCTCATGAAGGAGATCTCGAGTCGGCTCTCATTTCTCGATCAGGTCGGCCTCGGCTACCTGGCCCTCGACCGCAAGGCCCCCACGCTCTCCGGCGGCGAGAGCCAGCGGATCCGGCTGGCGGCCCAGATCGGCTCCGGGCTCTCAGGCGTGCTCTATGTGCTCGACGAGCCGTCGATCGGCCTGCACCCAAGAGACAACGTGAAGCTCTTGGGTGCCCTCGAGGCCCTCCGCGACAAGGGCAACACCGTCGTGGTCGTCGAGCACGACGAAGACACGATCCGCGCTGCCGACTGGGTGGTCGACTTCGGCCCCGGCCCCGGCAAGCGGGGCGGCGAGGTCGTGGCCGCGGGCACGCCCGACGACGTGGCCAAAAGCGAGCGGAGCCTCACAGGGGCGTTTCTTGCCGGTCGCGATGCGATCGCCGTACCCGAGACGCGGCGGGCGCCGGGAAAGAGCCGGCTCCGGCTCGAAGGCGTGCGGCACAACAACCTCAAGGGCATCGACGTCGAGATTCCGCTGGGGCTCTTGGTCTGCGTGACCGGCGTCTCGGGCAGCGGCAAGAGCTCGCTCGTGGGCGACGTGCTCGAGCCCGAGCTTCGGCGGCTGCTCGGCAGCGAGGTGGCAACGCCCGGCGACTTCGACGCGATCAAGGGTGCCGACGCGCTCGACAAGGTGATCGTGATCGACCAGTCCCCGATCGGCCGCACGCCGCGGAGCAATCCGGCCACCTACGTGAAGGTGTGGGACGACATTCGCAACCTCTTCACGATGCTGCCCGAGGCGAAGAAGCGGGGCTGGAAGGCGGGGAGATTCTCTTTCAACGTATCCGGGGGCCGCTGCGAGGCCTGCGAGGGCAACGGTTCGGTCCGCCTCGACATGGATTTTCTGGCAGACGTGTGGGTGACGTGCGACGTCTGCGGCGGCGCCCGGTTCGCGAAAGACACGCTCGAAGTCCGCTGGAAGGGCAAGAGCGTGGCGGACCTCCTGAACATGGAGATCGGCGAGGCCCTCGAGCTTTTCCAAGACGCCCCCGACATCTCGCGAAAGCTCCAGACCCTCTGCGACGTGGGGCTCGACTACCTGCACCTCGGCCAGCCGTCGCCCACGCTCTCGGGCGGCGAGGCGCAGCGCGTGAAGCTGTCTCGGGAACTTGCCAAGCGATCCACGGGAAAGACGCTTTACGTGCTCGACGAGCCGACGACGGGCCTGCACATGGCCGACGTCCGGCAGCTGCTCACGGTGCTCGAGCGGCTCGTGGAGGCGGGCAACACGGTGCTCGTGGTGGAGCACAACCTCGACGTCGTGAAGCGGGCCGACTGGGTGATCGATCTCGGGCCCGAGGGGGGCGCGGGCGGCGGGCGGATCATCGCCGAGGGGCCGCCCGAGAAGATCGCGAAGGCCAAGGCGTCGCACACGGGCGTGGCCCTCGCGCCGATGCTTGCAGTCGCGAAGACGGCGGCAAAGAAGAAGCGGGCGGTGGCCGTCCGTCGCAAGGCGGTCGAAGATCCTGCGGCGGCCGTCGCGGCGATGCTCGACACGGTCTCAAAAACGTCGCGTGACCCCGGCCCGCCGGCGATCACGGTCCGCGGGGCGGCGCTCCACAACCTCAAGCAGGTCGATGCCGACATTCCCCGTGGGCAGCTGACCGTCTGCTGCGGGCCGAGCGGCAGCGGCAAGACGTCGCTCGCCTTCGACACGCTCTACGCCGAGGGGCAGCGGCGGTACGTCGAGAGCCTGTCGCCGTATGCCCGGCAGTTCGTCGGCCAGGTGCCGAAGCCGCTGTTTGAGAAGATCGAGGGGCTGTCGCCCGCGGTGGCGATCGAGCAGCGGAGCACGGGGAGCACGCCGCGATCGACCGTCGGCACGCTCACCGAGATGTACGACCACTTCCGCGTGCTCGCCGCGCGGCTCGGGCGGATGCACTGCCCTGACTGCGGCACGCAAGTAGGAGCGCAGAGCGTCGATCAGACGGTCGAAAAGATTCTGTCCCATCCCGCGGGCACAAAGCTCCTGATCCTCGCGCCGATCGAGCTCAAGGTGGGGCAGTTGCCGGAATCGCTCTTCGCGTCGCTCCAGGCTGCGGGGCACGTGCGGATCCGCATCGACGGCCGCACCGTGCGGCTCGATGAAAAGCCCGCGCTCGACCGCAAGCGGAAGAGCCGGCTGGAGATCGTGATCGACCGTGTGACGGCCGACCCTGGCGGCCGCAGCCGGCTGGCGCAGAGCGTCGAGTCGGCCTTTGACGCGGGGGGTGGCACGATGCTGGTGGCCCGCGCGATCGACGGCCACGACGGCACCCCGCTCGACGAGCCCGACTGGCCGGTCGAGGTGCTCAGCCGCCGGCTCGCCTGCCCCGACTGCGGCCGGGGCTTCAAGCCGCTGGAGCCGCGGCAGTTTTCGTTCAACAGCCCCATCGGCTGGTGCCCGAGCTGCGACGGACTCGGCACGCGAACCGGCATCGACCGCTCGGCGCTCGTCCGCGATTCGACGAAGACGCTCCGCGAAGGCGCGCTCGATCTCTGGCCGATGCTCGACGGCCCACAGGGCAGGCGGATCGGCCGGGCGATGCTCGATGCCCTCTGCGCCGTGACCGGCCTCCCACCCGACGTGCCACTCGGCGATCTCTCGGGCCTCCAGCAGCGGGTGCTCTTCGAGGGCACGGGCGAAAAGTGGATCGACGTGCCGCGGCCAAAGGGCACCGCCGGCAAGGGACCGTGGTTCTCCTTCCAGTTCAAGGGCCTCGAAAACGCCTGCGAGGAGGCGGCGCGGCTCGTCGTCGCCCTCCGCAGCAAGGTCGATGCGGTGATGGACGAGGTGCCGTGCAGCGAGTGCGGCGGCAGCCGGCTGGCCGACGTGGCCAGCGCCGTCACGCTCTGGGGCCGCTCGCTCGACGTCTGGGGCCGGATGCCGCTCGGTCGGCTGCAGCAGGAACTCGCCGCCGTGACGCTCGACGACGCCGATCGCAGGATCGCCGGCGACCTGCTCCGCGAACTCAATGCCCGCGTGTCGTTCCTCGTCGACGTGGGCCTCGACTACCTCGACATGTCCCGGCCGGCCGGCAGCCTCTCGGGAGGCGAGCTCCAGCGGATCCGGCTTGCGGCGCAGGTGGGCAGCGGCCTCACGGGCGTGCTCTACGTGCTCGACGAGCCGACGATCGGCCTCCATCCCCGCGACACGCACCGGCTGATCACGGCCCTCGGCAAGCTCCGTGACCTCGGCAACACCGTGGTGGTGGTGGAGCACGACCGCGACGTGGTGGCCACGGCCGATCATGCTCTCGACTTCGGGCCCGGAAGCGGCCGCGAAGGGGGCCGGATCGTGGCCCACGCCGCGCCGAAGAAGCTCGAGTCGACCCGTGAGAGCGTCACGGGGCCGTATCTCACGAAGCGGCGGGCCTGCGATGCGGTGCTCGCGAGGAAGGCGGAGCACGGCCGCCGCGAGCCGAAGGGCTGGCTCGATCTCCGCGGCGTGCGGCACCGCACGCTCAAGGGGCTCGACGTGAAGGTGCCACTGGGCGTGCTCACGGCGGTAACCGGCCCGAGCGGCTCCGGAAAAACGTCGCTGGTGCTGGAAGTGCTCTGGCGGGCGCTCGCGAGGCGGCTGCATGCAGCCCGCGAGCAGCCGGGGCACCACGATGCCCTCAAGGGTCTCGACCAGATCGACAAGGTGATCCTCGTCGACCAGGAGTCGATCGGCTCCACGCCGGGTTCGACGCCGGCCACCTACACGGGCGTGTTCGATCACATCCGGCAGCTCTTCGCGAAGGTGCCCGAGTCACGCACCCGCGGCTTCACGCCCCGGACGTTCTCCTTCAACGTGGATGGTGGCCGCTGCGAGGCCTGCGAGGGCTTGGGGCAGCGGCGCGTGGAGATGCATTTCCTGCCCGACGTGTGGGTGGAGTGCGAGCACTGCCGCGGCCGGCGCTACTCGGCCGAGACGCTCCACGCCAAGTGGCACGGCAAGAACATCGCCGACGTGCTGGAGATGAGCGTGGCGGACGCCGCGGCCTTCTTCGAGACGGTGCCGCAGGTGTCGCGGATCCTGCAGACGCTCGTCGACGTCGGTCTCGGCTACGTCACGCTCGGCCAGCCGGCGCCGCAGCTCTCGGGCGGCGAGGCGCAGCGGGTGAAGCTCTCGCGGGAGCTCGCGAAGCCGGGCACGGGCAGCACGCTCTACATCTTGGACGAGCCGACGACGGGCCTGCACTTCGCCGACATCGAGAAGCTCCTGCACGTGCTCGAACGGCTCGTCGACGCAGGCAACACCGTGCTCGTGGTGGAGCACAACCTGGAGGTGATCTCGGCGGCCGACTGGGTGCTCGACCTCGGCCCGGAGGCGGGAGCCGGCGGCGGGCAGCTCGTGGCGGAGGGCCCGCCGGAAGACATCGTGATCCACGCCCGCCGGTGGCAGAAGCAGGCGAAGCATGCGGCCGCCGCCGACACCCTGCTGCGGAGCCACACGGGCGAGGCCCTCGATGCCTTCGGGGCCTTGCCGGTGCCGGGGAGCCACAGGGCGTAGTGCAGCGGCGCGGGGCTGTTCCACGCGGCCGCATACACGGACCCCGCGGAATCTGGGCAAGCCGCCGGGACCGCAACCCCTGCGCAACCAGGGTCGTTTCCGGAATCGGCATTCCACGGCGGCTCGCGAAGCGGCGCAAGGGCTGCCGAGGGGTCAAGGTCCCCGCAGCCTGCCCGACGCGAACCCCGCACGACCGCGTGAGGCGGAACGATCGGCACGACCGATTCCACCCGGCATCCAGGAGTTCTTCACGGAGGCCGCATCCATGCCCGTACGAGGCAGCACGTTCCGAATGTCCGCTTCATCTTCCACGGCCCTCGGGCTCACGCTGGCGGCCGTCATGGGCATGGCGGTGTCCGCGCAGGATCCGTGGACGGTGCCCCCGGACGAATCCGTTCTGATGAATCCCGAGGGGGCGACGCTGGCCCCCATGACGGATCCTCTGCCCACCGGTTCGGGCATGGTCGTCCCGCACGACGGCGGCTACTCGGTCGGCGACGAGGGATCGCCTTCGGAGTCGTCCATGCGATTCGAACAGCCGCCCGCCATGCAGAATGCCGTCGAAGACTTCAATCCGGACACGGCCTACGGGCCGGTGGGATGCGGATCCCTAGGCTGCGGCGGACAGTGCGAGGCCTGCTGTCCCGGAGCATGCCCGCCGGCGCAGCCGTGGTGTGGGGTGCACGACAAGCAGGGCATCTGCTGGGTCGGCCGAGCGGATGCGCTGATCCTCTGGCGGTCGGCGCCGCCTGATCGGCCGCTCGTCGAGACGGGCCTCGGCGGGGTGCCGGTGCTCAATGCCGACGGCATGGACAGCCCGGCGGCGGGTGGCCCGCGGTTCTCGCTCTTCCGATTCAATCGCTGCAACGGGACCGGCATCGAAGCCACCTATCTTCAGGCGGCGAACTGGAGGAGCGAGCGGCCACTCTCGGCACAAAGCCAACTCTATGCCCTGGCCCCACCCGGCATCTATGGCAACGGCAACACGTACAACTTCGACACCGGCTACGCCAACCTCGGCGCCAGCGTGCGGAGCTTCGAACTCAACCGTCACTGGTGCAAGGGTGAGCACCTCCGCTTCCTGGCCGGGTTTCGCTGGGTGGAATGGCAGGAGAACTTCTCCCTCAGCGACGAGTTCGACGCCACACCCGTCATCTCCGACTACTACGAGACCGACTGCATCAACGATCTCTACGGTGGCCAGATCGGTCTCGACATGTGGCTCCTCTCGCTGCCGTGGATGCGGATCGACTCGGTCGTCAAGGCCGGTGCCTACTACAACAACGCGGTCCAGACATCCGTCTACCGCTCGAACGTGCTCGGGACGACTGAATCGCAGAAGGTTCGGGCCGGCGAATCACCCCTGAACTGTGCCTTCGTCGGTGAACTCGGCTTCACCGGGGTGGTGCCGCTCTGCTCCTGGCTCGACTTCCGCTTCGGCTACTTCGGCCTCTGGCTCTCCGGCATCGCCCAGCCCACGCAGCAACTCTCGGGGCAGGTGCTCACCCAGCCGGCCGGCGGCACGGCTCCGACCGTCGGGTCGATCAACGCCGACGGCGGCGTGCTGGTGCAGGGCGCGAGCCTGGGCCTCGAGGCCCGCTGGTGACCGCACGGGGCCCGCGGTCGCTCACGCCA